>JBAVAV010000726.1:0-10832 GCA_049585895.1 Candidatus Sulfotelmatobacter sp.
GCCAAAGCCCACACCATCAACAGCAGAGCGAAACCAAGGGACCACCATCCCGCCGAAAGACCGAATTCTGAAGTATGAACAAAGATTGCCTGCACGAACCGCGGTATTAGAATCCCCGCGGCGAGGGTTGCTACGAGAATTGCAAGGTTCAACAGCAGGTTTCGCAAGTAGGAGGCAATTGAGGCCCAGGTATCGGCGCCAAAAATTCCGATCCTGGGGGTTAGATAGTTGCTGTAGGCCCGCAAAAAATTGATCGGCTCGGGTTCCCGATACCGGGGAAGAACCTGGAGATCCCCGGGCGGCACCGGAGGTGGTGCCGATGCCAACTGGCGCTCGACCGTATCAATGCTAGCGCGCTTGATCCAGTTGGCCAGCCAACTCCCGATGTAACCGCCGCCGGAAACCGTGGACATGTAATCGATCCGTTTCAGCAGTTTGTAGGTCGCCAGCCCTTGTAGAACGCCTAGATTGAACGTGGCGCTGCGAATTCCGCCACCCGAGAACGCGAGCCCGACCGGCCCGCCGGCGTCCGCGTCTTCGCCTCTGCGCCGCCGCAACTCTCGAATTTCTTCAAGTTCCGTTTCCAGGACTTTGGCAAAGTTTGGCATTGCAGATCTCCGTGCGCGTGCCCGCTTAGAACTCGCGAACTACAAGCTGTTGAACTGAGTCTGCTTCAGATCGACCGGAATCGCAGCGACCGCGGCCGCACACCGCCCTCGGGGCGACAAGACGCCCTCTCCAGCGACGCGGATCGTGGAGCGTCGACGTAACTCTACAAGAAGGCCATTGGAGCAGGAATCCAACGCGTCTGTCTGTCGAAAACGCGGTCAGGATAGTGACTTTCTGGTAGTTGTCAACCCTTTTGGTGGAAGTGTTCGGAATTTGTAACAAACCTCGACCTGTCGAGTCCCGTCTTCGTTCGTGGAAGCAGACACTTTCGCTTTGTGCCACATTAGGCGCCGTTTTATAGGGGGAGTTCTGCCTTCGCAATGTTCGGGAAACAGAACACAAAGATAACTTCTGTTTCAACGGGAGCGTTGAGCAACATGGTTTCGGCGGGGACCGGCTCCGCCCAGCACCAGTTCACAAAGACGATCCACAAAGTCAGGGGTCAAACTGTCGTGGCGTATGAGAAACCGCATGTAGATGGGTCCATAGAGAGAATCCAGGAGGAGATCCAAGTCCAGATTCTTGCGTAGCTCACCACGTAGAATCCCGCGGCGAAGCGTGGCGTAAGCTTCCCGGCGGCGCGGCCAAAGGAAGCGTTCCCGGAAGGCAGCGATGACGTCCCGGTCGCTTTGGCCCGCGGCAAGAATTGCAGAAACTATGCGTCCACGCCGGCTTCGAAAGATTTTGATGAGTTGACGCATCTGTTGGCTTATGTCCGTGCGAACGGAGCCGGTATCAGGGAAGTGGAGCTTCCGGGTGGCGCTGCTGGCGAAGGCATCTGCGATAAGGGCTGCCTTGTTGGGCCACCAGCGGTAAACCGTAGCCTTGCCAACGCCGGCATAAGCTGCTACGCCTTCCATAGTCAGATCGGAAAATCCATTCTCACCCAGCAGTTTCAACGTACCGCTCAAGATGGCACGGCGGGCCTGTTCACTGCGCGGGCGTCCCGGAGAGCGCTTGTCGCTGCCCCTGTCGCCATACTGTCGAGCCGGAGGCTTCTGGCGCATAGTGTTAACGCTACAATATAATCAAAGCGGACCTGGAATCCAATACGCTCAGTATCGAATCTAAAACCAGGTCCGCGGGATTCTCGTCGCTTCGCTCAGGGGAATCTTCTTTTCATCCGGATTCTTGGAGTGTGCCTAATCGATGTGGATTGTTGCGTTAGCGCTTAGGCGTCCCTACACATTTGTCGTGATGGCGCTCGTCATCATTCTTCTGACGCCAATTACGATTCTGCGCACCCCTACGGACATCTTTCCCAATATCGATATTCCGGTGGTTTCTGTGGTTTGGTCCTACACGGGAATGTCGCCGCAGGACATGGCCGACCGTATCGTGACCAATTCCGAACGCGGCATCAATATCACGGTCAACAATATCGAGCATATAGAGTCTCAGTCGGTAAACGGTTTGGGCATAATCAAGGTGTTTTTCCATCCGGGCACGAACGTCCAGAGCGCCGTCGCAGAAATCACCGCGATCGCCCAGACTACTTTGCGCGGCCTGCCCCCCGGCACGGTACCGCCTCTAGTCATCTCCTATAGCGCCTCCACAACACCCATCGTTCAGCTAGGACTCAGCAGCAAGACCCTGCCTGAGCAGCAACTCTTCGATCTTGGCCAGAACTTCCTGCGTAATTATCTGACCACCGTCCAGGGAGCCGCTACGCCCTATCCCTACGGCGGCAAAATCCGCCAAATCCAGGTGGACCTGTACTTGCCGAAGCTTCAAGCTTATGGACTCGCGCCGGCTGACATTGTTAACGCCGTCAACGCGCAGAATCTGATCCTTCCGGCCGGTAGCGTCAAGCTGGGCTCGCTGGAATACAACGTTGAGCTCAACGGAACGCCGCAGACCATTGCGGAATTAAACGACCTGCCGGTCAAAACAGCCAACGGTTCTACGCTCTATATGCGTGATGTCGCTCACATCCGAGACGGTTTCGCCCCACAGACCAATATTGTGCGTCAGGATGGGAACCGCGGGGCCTTGATGTCAATCTACAAAAACGGCGATGCCTCCACACTGCAAATTGTCGCCGGGGTGAAGGCGATTGTGGCGCAAGCGGCGCAGGCGCTGCCGCCCGAGCTGAAAATCAGCCCTCTATTTGACCAGTCTCTATTTGTGCGCGCCTCGATTCAGGGTGTGTTGCGCGAGGGTTTGATCGCAGCCGCTCTTACCGCCGTCATGATTCTCATCTTCCTGGGAGATTGGCGCCCCACGATCGTCATTTCCATTTCCATTCCGCTGTCCATATTTGTTTCGATCATTGTGCTCAGCGCCATCGGCCAGACCATCAATATCATGACGCTGGGAGGATTGGCGCTCGCGGTCGGCATCTTAGTGGATGACGCTACGGTCGAAATCGAAAACATTGAGCGCAACCTGGCTATGGGCAAGGAAATGAGGCAGGCTATCCTGGATGGCGCGCAGCAGATCGCGGTGCCTGCCCTCGTCTCCACGCTCAGCATCTGCATTGTGTTCGTTCCCATGTTTTTTCTGACAGGGGTGGCGAAATTCCTGTTTGTACCGCTGGCGGAGGCGGTGAGCTTCGCCATGCTGGCCAGCTACCTGCTCTCGCGAACCCTCATCCCCACCCTGGTCATGTACATCATGCGTGGGCACGAGCATCGTGAGGAAGCGCCCAAGTCCTTCTTTGGACGCTTTCAGCGCGGCTTTGAGCGCAAGTTTGAAGACTTCCGCCGGGGCTACCAGCAATTGCTGGAAACCACGCTTGAGCATCGCGGCGTCTTCGTGCTTTTCTTCCTGGCCTTTTGTTTGCTCTCGCTCGCACTGGTGATATTCCTGGGACAAGACTTCTTCCCACAGGTGGATGCCGGCCTGCTGCGGCTGCATGTGCGAGCGCGTCCCGGCTTGCGCGTAGAGGAAACGGCACGGCTCTGCGATGAAATCGAGGCCACTCTGCGAAAGGAGATTCCGAACGGTGAGTTGCAGACGATTCTCGACAACATCGGTCTGCCCAACTCCGGTATTAACCAGTCCTACAGCTCCAACGGAACCATTGGCTCCAGTGATATCGAGATCCTGATGGCGCTCGACCCGAAGCATCACCATCCCACCGCGGGCCACGTACGGCATTTGCGGGAGGCACTGCCTCGCCGCTTTCCGGGGGTGGAGTTTTTCTTCCAGCCGGCCGATATCGTTACGCAGATCCTGAACTTCGGTTTGCCCGCGCCCATCGATGTGCAGATCGTCGGCTCGGACATGGCTTCCAGCTACCTCACTGCGCAGCAGATCGCCAATAAAATGCGCCACATTCCAGGGGCCGCCGATGTCCACGTACAGCAGTTGCTTTCCCTTCCCACACTCCACATGGATATGGATCGCACACGCGTCACGCAAGTCGGGCTCAGCGCGCGCGACGTGGCGCAGAGCGTGCTGATTTCCCTGAGCGGAAGCTTCCAGACGTCGCCGAATTTCTGGCTCAACCCGCGCAACGAGGTTACTTATCAAATGGCTGTGCAGTCGCCGCAATACCGCATGACCAGCATGCAAGACCTTATGACCATACCGGTAACCTCGCAGCAGGGCACGCAGTTGCTCGGCAACCTGGTGCAGTTATATCCAGTCGCGAGGCCCGCTACGGTAAATCACTACAACGTGCAGCCGGTCATCGACGTTTACGCCAGCACCCAGGATCGCGATCTGGGCGCGGTGGCGGCGGATACCAGCAAGGTGCTGAAGTCGTTCGACGGCCATTTGCCGCCCGGCACTCACATCATTGTTCGCGGGCAGGTGGCGACTATGCGCTCGTCGTTCTTCGGGCTGGGAGTCGGATTGGCCGGGGCCATTCTGCTCGTCTATCTGCTGATCGTCATCAACTTCCAGTCGTGGCTCGATCCTTTCATCATCATCGCCGCGCTGCCGGGAGCGCTGGCCGGGATCTGCTGGTTCCTGCTGTTGACACACACTACGCTGAATGTGCCATCGCTCACCGGCGCGGTCATGTGCATGGGCGTGGCCACGGCCAACTCCATTTTGATGGTCAGCTTCGCGCGCGAGCAGATGGACGAAGGGATTCCCGCCGTACAGGCCGCCATCGCCGCCGGATACACACGCATGCGTCCGGTGCTAATGACGGCACTGGCCATGATCATCGGCATGCTGCCCATGGCGCTGGGCTTTGGCGAAGGCGGAGAACAGAACGCACCGCTGGGCCGCGCCGTCATCGGTGGATTGCTATTTGCCACGGTGGCGACTTTGTTTTTTGTGCCGAGCGTGTTCGCCATGTTTCATACCCGCAGGGAGGCCAGGCGTGCCGGCAGGGAGCAAGCGCGAGCAGTGTAAGAACCGGAGTCGAGCATGACAGAAGAGAACGAGCCCAAACCAACGACGGCAGATGTGCAGCGGCCTCCAGTGGATCGCGATGCCCGCAGGCCGCAACCAGGGCAGAGCCAAAACCAGAGCGGGGAGCATCATGCACAGGGTGCTCAGGCCCAGCGTGACGAGGAAATCGCAGCCATCCAGCAGCACTCCCGGCATCAGCCTCCGGGGATTCAGAAGCCGCCTGAGCTTCCGCCAGCGCCTCCGCGCAAGGCTTTGGTCATAGTAGCTGTGGCGCTGTTGGTTTTGGCCGTCGCTGGAGGGCTAACCCTGTTGCTGCGCATCAGCCACAGCCGCGCCCTGGCCAAGGAGACCGAGCGCGACACCGTGCCGACCGTCGCCGTAGTTTATCCCCTGTCGGAAAAACCCGACGAGGACCTCGTGCTTCCCGGTTCTCTGCAGGCCTATGAAGAGTCCCCAATTTACGCCCGCACCAGCGGCTACCTGGTGCACTGGTACAAAGATATTGGCAGCCGGGTCAAGAAAGGCGAGTTGCTGGCCAAGCTCGATACTCCTGAAATTGATCAGGAGCTGAACCAGTCCCGCGCTGCGCGCCAGCAGACGGTGGCACAGATGGAGCTGGCCAAGATCAGCGCCGACCGTTGGGAGAACCTGCGCAAAACCGATTCCGTCTCCGCGCAAGAAGCTGACCAGCAGGCAAGCGGATACAAGCAGAGTCAGGCCAACGTTGCTGCCGCCGATGCCAATGTGCGCCGCCTCGAACAACTGGAGGGTTTTAAGGACGTTTATGCGCCATTCTCCGGTGTACTGACTCGTCGCAACGTCGATCCAGGCGCGCTCATCAACGCGGGCGCCGGCGGCCGTGAACTATTCGACCTCGCGAAGGTCGATCCACTGCGGGTTTACACCAGTGTTCCGCAAGCCTACGCACCCTACATAAAGGTTGGCGCCAAAACGGCCGTGACGTTGCAGGAGTTTCCCGGACAAAAATTTTCCGGTAAGGTGGCACGCACCGCTGAAGCCATTGACCCGGCCACGCGAACCTTGTTGACTGAGGTCGACGTGCCAAACAAAGACGGGCGTTTATTGCCTGGCTCATTCGGAGAAGTACATTTTGCCCTCGGCTCCGGGGTGAACAAGGTCACAATTCCGGTCAATGCAATGTTGTTCCGTGCCGAAGGCCCGCGCGTCGCGGTTATCGGTCCCGGCGGAAAAGTGCAGTTGCGGCCTATCAATATCGGACGCGACTACGGCGCCACGCTGGAGGTTCTCGGCGGCGTGTCTCCCACTGATCAGGTCGTCATCAACCCGGCAGACTCGCTCGAAGATGGACAGCAGGTAAACGTGGCGCAGCCGCAACAGAACGAACAGCAGCAAGGCTCACCGCCGCAGGCCCAGAATAGAAATCAGCAGAAAGGCAGCTCGCAATGAAGCGAGTCGCATCTGCGGCGGCCCTTGGGCTGCTTGGCCTTGCATCCGGCTGCACCGTCGGCCCGCGTTACAGCCGGCCCGCGGCTCCAGCGCCGGCGCCCGATGCATGGAAAACCCAACCGCCCTGGCAGCAGGCCGCTCCCAAGGATTCAATCCCGAAAGGAGCATGGTGGCAAGTTTTTCACGACTCGGCACTCGACGCCTACGAAGAACAATTGCTCCAGGCGAACCAGTCTCTAGTGGCGGCGCGTGACCGTTTAGATCAGGCACGATCACTGGCGCGCGTCGCAACAGCGGCCATGTTTCCGCAACTGTCCGCCGACCCTTCTGCGGTGCGGGAGCGCGGCTCCGGCAACCGCCCTCTCAACGGCGCAGGGCCGACCATTGTGAACGGCATGGCAGAGCCCATTGTTCCGTACACGCAGAATGTTTTCACGGTTCCATTCTCGCTGAGTTATGAGGCCGATCTTTTCGGGCGGGTTCGGCGCAACGTGGAAGCGGCCAACGCCTCTCTGCAATCCACTGCCGCCGATCTTCAGAACGTGCAGTTAGTGCTGACCGCCGAACTCGCCGCCGACTACTTCACGCTGCGTGAGTTGGACGCTGAATTTGACGTGGTGAATGAATCCGTGGGCTACCAGCGCAAGGGGATGGATCTGGTGAACAACCGCCATCAAGGGGGGATCGCAAGTGGACTCGAAGTTGCGCAGCAGGCCGCGTTGCTCGACTCTACCTTGTCGCAGCTCGCACTCGTCCAACAAACGCGGGCACAGTTTGAACATGCCATTGCGGCGTTGGTGGGCCAGCCCGCCTCCAGCCTGAGCGTCCCCGTAGCGCCATTGCGGGCAACGCCACCGAAGGTTCCGCTGGGAGTGCCCTCGGATGTGTTGGAGCGCCGGCCCGATATTTCCACCGCTGAACGCCAGATGGCCTACCAAAACGCGCAGGTCGGTATCGCGCGGACGGCCTTTTATCCGCACATCACTTTGAGCGGCGCCGGTGGTTGGCAGAGCCGGGATCTCGGGCCGCTGTTCAACGCTCCCAGCCTCTTCTGGTCATTGGGTGCGGACGCCCTGCAGCCCATCTTTGAGGGCGGGCGAAACCGCGCGAACCTGGCCGCTGCACGAGCCGCCTATGGACAGTCCGTGGCCAACTATCGCCAATCCGTGCTGACTGCGTTTCAGGAAGTCGAAGACGGCATCAGCAATCTGAGCACTCTCTCGCAGGCACTGGCCAGGCAGGGCGCCGCCGTCGAAGATGCGCGCCGCGCCCTGGAGATCGCCAACAACCGTTATGTCGGCGGAGTCACGAGCTACCTCGACGTTATCACCGCGCAGACCACTCTGCTCACCAGCCAACGGCTGGAAACGCAGTTGCTCGGCCAGCAGATGGTCAGTGCCGTCCATCTGGTGAAAGCCCTCGGCGGTGGCTGGGACGCCAGCCAAATCAAAGACCAGCAGGTTCATCCCCAAGCTGGCCAGATTTTGCAGCCATGAGCGACCGCGGGACTTCGGCGCAAAAGTGGTTGCCGCGACGTTCTGGCTACGCGGACTTCAGTTTGCGCCGGACCATGCCCGCAACACCGATTAAGCCTGTGCCCAGAAGGCCGAGCGAGCCGGGCTCTGGAACCGTGGTCGTAATGTTGGTGCTGCCGCTCGAAATCGTGGTCTGCCCATTGAAGAATCCTTTCCCGGTGTTAATGGTTAGCTGAACGGTAGCGCCATTGACGGTGGTGCCGTTGAACCAGGTTCCGGTCAAAGAACCGGTCAGCGTGTAGTTGTGGGTGCCGTCGGCGAGCGTCACCAGCGTCCAAGTTACCGGCCCGGTGAAGGAGCCGCCGAAGATCACGCCATTGGGAATTCCGCCAGTGCCGTTGCCGGTGATGTCGAACACGCCTCCTGCGGCAAACGTGGCGCCCATCTGCAAATCGCCGCTGGTAAGGGCGCCTGTGCTAAAGCTCAACGTCCCCAGATTGCCGGCAATCAGCCCTCCGCCCAGACCGGTCACGACGATCAACGTCGAACCCCCCAGGGTCATGCCGCTGTTGGTGCCCGACAGCGTGCCGCCGCTGTTGGTGAAGTCAACGCTGTTCCCAGCCAAGGCCGCAAGGGGAAGCGCAAGAGCAAGAATCGTGAGGAAAACTGTTTTCTTGATCATTGTCAGTAGTCTCCTGAATAAATCTCATTCCCGACGTTGTGAACCCAAACGGTACCGCTCTCGTACAAACAGCGACTTGAAAATGAGAGCGTAAGTGCCGGTATCAGCAGAGAAGTCGCCACGGCTCCGCTTTCACTTCCGTTCTTTTGACTGGTTTTCTTCGCACGAGGGGTGCCAGGATGGCCACTCCGTGTCTAAGATTCTTCTCAGCTTGCCCGGTGTACGAAGACCGTGAATGTCGAGGGCGGAGGGAGGGCTCGCAAGGCTTGGCCTCGGAGGAAGGTGCAGCCGATTGGCAGGAAAGATAGCCTTGCCCAAAGCGATTAATTGGTATCTTTCTTCCTTCGGTTCTAAACTAGTACTTGCGGGTATTATCTTTAATAGTGCCGGGCATTCTGCGGCCAACCTTTCCGCAGAGCCGGCATCTACTCCACATCTGCGTGTAATAGAACTCGAAGAGGACAGCTCTTATGAAGACGAGGACAGCTCTTATGAAAAAGACGATGTTTGTGCTCCTGATTGGGTTGATGCTTTCGGCGTTGATTTCTGCGCAGGATACTCCTGCGACGCCGCTCTATCCCACTTCGCCTCATCCGAGCCAAACTCCGCCCTCGGACCAGGACGCTGCGCCGCAGCAGATGAACCAGCATACCGGGCAGAACGATCAGTTGCCGTTATTCCGCGTCAACGTCTACGCACGCACCACCAAGGCGGTCAACTACCGGCATCGCGGCGGGTCCACTACGGTGGACTTTCATGGCACGGAGCTGATGCCCGCCATCAGCGGCCATGCCAAGGTCGAAGGAAAGGGCGGTCGACTCTCGATCGATGCGGAGTTCTCGCATTTCGAACCTGCCAACAGTTTCGGGGGGCAGTTCCTTACTTATGTGTTGTGGGCTATTACTCCTGAGGGACGTGCCGTGAACCTGGGCGAGGTTCTTCCCGGAGAGAACGGCAAGGACAAACTCGATGTCACCACCGATCTGCAGGCATTCGGCATGATCGTGACGGCCGAGCCCTATTATTCCGTTACACATCCCAGCAACAAAGTAGTTGCCGAGAACATCCTTCGCCAGGAAACCAAGGGATTCGAAGAACCTATCGATGCCAAGTTCGACGTGCTGGAAGGTGCGCAGTACACCATAGACATTCCCGCCGAACAGCTTCCGTCGAGCCAGGCGAGCGCCAAAGTCCCGTTGGACTTGCTGGAAGCCCGCAATGCCGTAGTCATTGCCAAAGCGGCGGGAGCTAAGGAATACGCTCCCGACAGCCTGGCGAAGGCCGAAGACATGCTGCAGCGCGCCGAGGATTACTTTCAGCGCAAACAAGGGCGCACGCCGATTGGCACCGCCGCGCGCGGCGCTACCCAGATGGCGGAAGATGCGCGCGTGCTGACCTTACGCCGCAAAGAGCAGGCAAGAATTGAAGCGGAAAGGCGCGCCCACCTGGAAGCACAAGAGAAAGCCGAAGCCGACGCCCGGACGGCACAGCAGCAAGCCGCGCAAGCCCAGGCTCAATCGGACGAAGATGCCCGTCGTCGTGCCGAAGCCGAGCGAGCGCAAGCTTCGGCAGAGCAGGCGCAAGCCGAGGCCCAGCGCCAGCAGGCGGCGGCCCTTGCGGAGCAGCAGAAGGCTCAAGCCGAATCAGACGCGGCACGTCAGGCTGCCGACGCCGCCGAGCGGCAACGGCAGGAAGCTGTCCGCCAAAAAGAAGAGATGCGCGCCCGCCTCTTGGCCCAACTGAATCAAGTGCTGCAGACCCGCGATACCGTTCGCGGGCTGATCGTCAGCATGCCCGATGTACTCTTTGATTTCAACAAATACACGCTCAAACCGGAAGCCCGCGAGCGCCTGGCGAGAATCTCGGGCATCGTGCTTGCCTATCCCGATCTGAAGCTCGAAATCGAAGGCTACACCGATTCCATCGGCAGCGACGAATACAATCAGACTCTTTCCGAAAAGCGCGCCCAAGCGGTGCGCGACTACCTGGTAACCTCAGGAGTTTCCATGAATAGCGTGACCGCGCGCGGACTGGGGAAAGCCGATCCCGTGGCGGATAATACAACAGCCGCCGGCCGCAAGTTGAATCGCCGCGTGGAAATGATTGTATCCGGCGATGTGATCGGGAATCAGTTGAACCCAGGCAACCCGGGCGACCAAGTCCAGGGCAGTTCGCCCGCAAACCCTCAATGAGTCAGGGGCCTGTTTAGAAAACTCGAGTCAACGTACCTTCGTCGACTCATCGATTCGTGCCGGCATTGCTTGACC
>JBAVAV010000727.1:0-18748 GCA_049585895.1 Candidatus Sulfotelmatobacter sp.
AGCCCTAGCCTCGGCAGCGGGGAAGAAGTCTCACCCCACATGTCGCGGTCGCGGCATGGGAAGCGGCCCCGCGATGGAGCCGACGCGGGCGAGGTTAGTTAGCGTGATTCACTTAGCCTCGTACACCGTCGTCCCGCCCACGACGGTGCGCACCACCTTGGTGCCCAGGACTTTTGCGGGCGAAACCGACGTTATGTCGCGATCGAGCACGACGAAATCCGCCAACATGCCCGGCGCCAGCTTACCTTTCTCTTTCTCCTCAAATTCGGCAAAGGCCGCGCCGGTGGTGTAGGCGGCGATGGCCTGGTCCATGGTGATCTTTTGATCGGGGAAATATTCCTGTTTGCCGTTTTCGCTGGTGCGCGTTACTGCCGCATAAAGGCCGCGGAACGGCGTCACCGGTTCCACCGGGTAGTCCGTGCCGAAGGCCAGCGTCACGCCCTTGGTTAGTAACGCCGCCCATGCATAGGAAGTAGCCGCCCGCTTCGGACCCAGCCGGTCCTGCGCCCAGCGCATGTCGGTCAACACGTGACTGGGCTGCATCGAGGCAATCACGTTCAGCTCTTTGAAACGCGCGATCTGCGCCGGCGTTGTGACTTGTGCGTGTTCAACACGCAAACGGTAGTCGTCGCCGCCATTCGCAGTTTTGACTTTGGCTTCCTTCGCGGCTTTCTCCGCCCCGGCGAACGCGTCCAGCGCCATCTGCACGCCCTTGTCGCCGATGGCGTGAAACCCAAGCTGGAAGCCAGCCAGCACGCGCTCTTTTGCCATCTGGTTCAGCTTATCGGCTTCATAACGCGGCAAGCCGTGGTTTGCGGGATCGTCCGCATAGGGCTCGAGCAACGCCGCGGTGTGTCCGCCCAGAGATCCGTCCATGAATCCCTTCAGCATTCCCGTATGCAACATGAGGTCCGACTGCGGATGGGAGTCGCGCTTCTTCTTCAGTTCCTTCACCGATTCGTCAAAGGGCAGCCACTCGCTGATCCGCGCCGTCAGCTTGCCCTCTTTCTCAAGGTCTTCGTAGATTTGGAAATTCTCCCAGGCCGGCGAGTAGTCCTGCGCCGAAGTCACACCGTGCCCGGCCAGGTCGGCGAGAGCAACCTCAATTCCCTGCCGCAGTTGCTCGTGGGTCGCCTTCGGAATCACCGTACCCACCGCGTGCTGTGCGGTATCGCGCAGAATTCCGGTGGGCTCTCCGTTCGTGTCACGGTCGATCTTCCCGCCTTCGGGATCGCGGCTGGCGATGGTGATGTTCGCCAGTTGCATGGCGCGGGTGTTGGCTACGGCGAGGTGCCCATCCACGCGATCAAGAAATACCGGGTGTCCACCCGAAACCCCATCCAGGTCCCAGCGGCTGGGCAGCGTCTTCACCGGCCACAGAGTCTCATCCCAGCCGCCGCCAAGAATCCATTCACCGGGTTTGGCAGTTTCCACTTTTGCCAGCAGGCGTTCGCGAAGTTCGTCCAGCGTCTTGACGCCGGTCAAATCCACGTTGAGCTTCTGTAATCCCGCGTCGGCGAGGTGCAAGTGCGCGTCGTTGAATCCGGGCATGACGAAGTGCCCGCCCAGATCGATGACCTGCGTCTGCGGTCCCTTCAGCTTCTCGATGTCGGCGTTCTTTCCGACCGCCAGGATGCGGTCGCCCTGCACCGCAATTGCCTCCACGCGCAAAATCGAGCTGAAGGGAGTGTTGGCCGGCACGCCGGTGTAAACGTTCGCGTGGATGAAGATGACGTCCGCCTTGGGCTTGGATTCCGCGACCGTTGCGGGACCCTCCGCCTGGCTTGCCATGGAGATCAGCATGATCCCGGCGCAAAACGCCAGCTGGCTGAATAGTTTTTGGGTGGCGCAGCGCTTCAACGCTGCGAATAACGCACTCATGTCGAAAGGGACTTCAGCACCCGAGTTGGTGCAATTTCCCATCATTCCCCCACCCCCGCCAGCGTGAGCAAGGTCAACAGAATCCGCTTCAGTGCCAGCTCCCGCCCGTTGGAATCGAACCACTCCTGCAAAGTGTGCGCCCCGCCACCCGCTCCGCCGCCGCCGATAGAGATCGCCTCCAGCCCCAGCGACAGCGGAATATTCGCATCTGTCGACGCGCGCTGCACCTGCGCCGTGTTGTTTAACTGCTCGTCCACCGCGCGAATCACCTGCAAAATGCGCGCGCCTGTCGAGAGTTCGCCCGCCGGGCGGTTGCCGATGACGATCACTTCGCAACTCACCCCTGCGGGCCGCTTCTGCGCCGGCGATTTCATCTCCGCCGCCAGGGTTTCATCCTCCACCGCGCGATTCAGGGCCAGCCGCAGAGTCTGCTCCAGCCGCTCCATCTCCGCCATCGAGGTGGAGCGGATATCCACCTTCATGCTGGCCGACTCGGGAATCGAATTCACTGAGGTTCCGCCGCGAATCACGCCAATGTTGAACGTAGTCTTGGGTGTGGTCGGCACGGGCGACGCGGTGAAAACATCGATCGCCCTGGCCAAAATCACAATGGGATTAGGCGCGCCAAAGTCGCTCCAGGAATGCCCGCCCGGCCCGCGCACGATGACCTCAAACCGCCGGCTGCCCAGGGCTTCGGCGACGATCGTGTCGGCGCCAGCGCCGTCGAGCACTACGCTGTAGGCAATCGAATCTTTCCAGCGCGGAGTGGAAAAAATGTGCCGCATTCCGCGCAGGTCGCCCTCGCCCTCTTCGCCGACGTTGCCAATAAATACAAACGGCAGCGAATGCGTCATGCGCACCGCGTGCAGCAGCGCCGCAATCGCCAGCATTGCGGTCACGCCCGCGCCGTTATCGGAGACTCCCGGCCCGTATATCCGGCTTCCCTGTTGCCGGATATTCAGCGGCGTGTTCGCCGGAAACACGGTGTCGATGTGTGCGCTCAGCGCCACATAGCGCTGTCCGAAGCCGGGATGCACGCCGAACACGTTGCCCACATCGTCAATGCGGACATCATCCAGCCCGACTGCGCGAAAGCGCTCGGCCAGCCACGCCGCGCGCGCCGACTCGCCAAAGGGAGGCGCCGGAATCCGCGCCATCTCCATCTGCCACTGCGTAAATTGCGGCTCCTGTGTGCGCAGCCAGTTGAACGCCGACCGCACCTCCGGCGACGCCGCCAGCCGCGCCACTTCCTGCTGTAGCGCAGGGGCAAGGTCTGGCATATCCGCGCGTGGGGGAGTGGGGCTCATAGGAAGTTATGCGCCATCTTACAACGTGGGAGAAGGAATAGGGATTGACGAAAGCAAGAAGGGGCACCTTGCGCTCTCCGCCGCTTGCCAGAACGTGATTCGTGCACTATAGTTGCCGCGATTTCCCACGCAAATTACAAAGGAGAACAAGAAATGCGCAAGCTCGTGCTGATTGGATTGGTTCTGCTTGTATCCGGATCCGTAGCAATGGCCCAGAAAAAGATTGATACCAAGTGGCACTGCCCCAAGGCAGAGACGGTGCACCAACTCGACGTTGGCGACGCACCGGATCACATCTACTGGATCGGGCAAGGCTCCTGCACGGCGACCTCAAGCGAAGGCGACCTCAAGGAAAAAAACGGCCAGTTCACGGAATTCCATGAGGGATGGAAAGCGTCATTCACCTTCCACGGCCGCTATAACTCGACCAGCGACAATGGCGACAAGGTTTTCTACACCTATGAAGGAACTGCCTCAACAGACACAACGAAACCCGCCGCCAATAAATGGAAGATTGTGAGCGGCAGCGGAACGTACAAAGGCATCAAGGGTTCCGGAAGCTGTGCCGGAAAAGCCAGTGCAGACGGCTCTTACGACTGGAATTGCACCGGCACGTATTCCATGGGCAAAGCCAAGTAGATATGAGGGCGAGATCTAACCGGGGCTGCGGGTCTGCCTGCAGCCCGTGGGTCGCGCCGCTACGCTACGTTACGCTCACTTCTGTATACGTGCCGTATACCTGCCGCAGGGCCTCGCAAATCTCGCCGACGGTGGCGTAGGCTCGGACTGCATCTACGATATACGGCATGGTGTTGGCCGAAGAGACGTTCCCGTTTGCCCCCGCATTCGGTTCCTGAGCCGCGGCTTTCTTCAACGCGTCGAGAGCGCGCCGCACGTCGTCATTCGACCGCCGGGCACGCAATGCTTTTAGTTTCGCGGATTGCTGCCGCGCTACGGTCTCATCGATGTAAAGAATGTGCGGCGACTCTTCGTCAATTACAAATTCGTTTACGCCCACCGTGATTTTTTCCCTGGCCTCGGCGGCGCGCTGGTATTGATATGACGCCTCGGCGATCTCTTTTTGTGGATAGCCGCGATCGATGGCTTTCACCATCCCGCCCATGGCGTCCAGCTTGCCGAAGTAATCGAACGCGCCTTTTTCCATCTGCAGGGTCAAAGCTTCCAGGAAGTAGGATCCGCCCAGCGGATCGACGGTCTGCGTCACACCCGATTCGTAGGCAAGGATTTGCTGGGTGCGGAGAGCGATGCGCGCCGCTTCTTCGGTAGGCAGGGCCAGCGCTTCATCATAGGAATCGCAGTGCAGCGATTGCGTCCCGCCCAGAACCGCCGCCAGCGCCTGCAGGGCCACGCGCGCAATGTTATTCATCGGCTGCTGCGCTGGCAGAGATACGCCGGCCGTCTGGGTGTGGAAGCGCATCAGCCAAGTGCGCTGGTTCCTTGCGCCGAAGCGCTCTTTCATCACACGTCCCCAAATCTTGCGGGCCGCCCGATACTTCGCAATCTCTTCGAAGAAGTCGTTGTGAGCGTTAAAGAAGAAGCTGAGTCGCGGACCAAACTCATCCACATCCAGCCCGCGCCGTTGCGCCCACTCCACGTACTCCACGCCGTCGTACAACGTGAACGCCAGTTCCTGGAGGGCGGTCGAGCCGGCCTCGCGAATGTGATATCCGCTGATCGAGATGGTGTTGAAGCGCGGCGTGAACTTCGAGCCAAACTCAAACGTGTCGATCACCAGGCGCATCGACGGCGCCGGCGGATAGATGTATTCCTTCTGCGCGATGTATTCCTTGAGAATGTCGTTCTGAATGGTGCCGGAAATCTTCTTCCAGTCCGCTCCCTCCTGTTCCGCGACGACCAGATACATTGCCCACAGCACCGACGCCGGCGAATTGATGGTCATCGATACGGTCGTCTTTTCCAGATCGATGCCGCCGAATAGAATTTCCATGTCTTCGAGCGAGTCGATGGCCACGCCGCACTTGCCTACTTCGCCCTCGCTCGCCGGATGATCGGAGTCATAGCCCATCAGCGTGGGCAGATCGAAGGCGACAGAAAGCCCGCCGCCTCCGTGCTCAAGCAAATATTTGTAGCGCTGGTTGGTCTCCTCGGGCGAGGCAAAGCCGGAGAACTGCCGCATGGTGAACAGCTTGCCGCGATATCCGGTGGCATGAATGCCGCGCGTGTAGGGCGGCTGGCCGGGGTAGCCGAGATATTTTTCTTCGCTCCAGTCTTCGGGTAGGTCGGCCGGCGTGTAAAGGCGGCGAATGGGAACGCCGGAAATCGTGGTAAAGTGGGCGTGACCGTGTTCATCGACATTCACGCCAGTGGGTGCGCCAATCGGCCGTTCGGGAGATTTCTCGATGGTGGGAGCGAGCGTCTTCTCCGCCCAGTTCTTCTCGGCGGCGGAAGGATGACGGTTTTCAAAAACGTCGGCGGTTGGACTTTCTGCAACCTGCGGCTTGGACGGTATCTTTTCCATGCGAACCCCACTGCTTCCTAGATCATAGGGAAGCGCGCGCCCTAGGGCAAGGTGGGAGGGCGTCATCCATCGACCACGCTACCGGCGACAGAAGGCTCCACCACAGAGGACACAGAATGGCGCGGAGGAGCCTGCGCCGTGGGCAATCTATTTGGTCACAGGCTTGGTTTGGCGCGACAATTCCCACGCCTTGGCATATTTCCAGGAGACATAAACCGCGTGGTAGAGGTGCAGGAGCAAGCCTTCGCGTCCGTCGAGAAATCCGAGTCGGAAGAAGTAGTTGTAGATGAACGTGGCCAGAGGCCGCAGTACGATGTTGATGACACTGAACCCTACTCTGCCATTACCCTTCGCCACGGCCATCTCCGCGCCCAGCGAGGAGTAGCGGTTCATGTGGCCGAGGTAGAGTGCCAGGCTAGGGTAGGTGTAGTGCACGATAGAGTGTTTGAACTGGCGCGTTTGTTGCGGCGCGTCTGGCTTCAGCTCGCAACGGTCGTGCGGGTCGTGGCCGGTAACGAATCCGTGCCCGCGGCGAAACAGGCGCAACTTGGGATCGGGATAGAAACCACCATGCCGCAACCAACGGCCGATGAACAGGTTCTGGCGCGGGATCTTGTAACCGCCTGCAGCATTGGCGCCAGCGACAACGGTGCGAATCTCTTCTGCCAAACCGGGGCTGACTTCCTCGTCAGCATCCAGGAGCAGTACCCAGTCTTCGCTGCAGAGATCGATGGCGTACTGCTTCTGCGCCACGTAGCCGCGCCACGGTTCGAGGACGACCCGTGCGCCGTATCCCCGCGCGATCTCGCAGGTGCGATCCGTCGAGCCGGAATCGACGAGCACGATTTCATCGGCCCAGCGCACGCTGGCCAGAGTACGGCCGATGTTCGCCTCTTCGTCCATCGCTACGATGGTTACTGAGATAGTCATAGAAAGTTGCCGAGTGCCGATTCGGCAATTGCAACCAATCCAATCGGTGTTCCAAATCAACAATCAATCAAAACCATCAATTAACAATTGCCTGGCGCTGGACGGTTACGAACTTCGCAAAGCAAAAACACCGCCAGGATCCACAACTCCGGCTCGATGGGGTGACGATAGCGCGCGTGCGGGAAGACGAAATAATAAACCGTAGGATAGGTCGCCACGAGCCCCGCGAAAAGCCATGCCCCTGGACGCCCTTGCCGTAACGCCCGTCCCAATCCCCAAATAGTCAACACTGACGAAGCCAGAAATAGGGAACTTCGGAAATCGAACGGAGCGACGCTGTCGGTGGGCCGGGGCACGCCATTCCAGTAATAAAGGAAACGCTTCATGCTGATTACGGCAAACTTCTCTGGATGTTGCCGGATCCAATCCAACGCAAGGCGCCTGCAATCGGCCTCATAGGCAAGTTCGCCCATGCGCTGGAACTTTTCGAACTCAAACCTGTTGAGGTTCGGCTGTAATGTCGCAATGAGCATCCCGTCAGCCAGTCTGTTATTGCCAAGGCGAAATTGCAATCCGAAGTCATCGCGAATAAACACGAACTTTCCAAAGACCTCATAGTTCCGCACCAGCCACGGGGATAGGACCAAGAAGAATACGAATGCGGAGAGGACGACGCCGCTGAGCGACGGCAAATTGCGATGGTAGGTTCGCCACCAAACCCATACGCCGCAAAAGGGCAGGAAAGCGAGCATCGAGGGATTGGCCAACGCTCCCACCCCCCATAGTGCGCCAAAGAGGGCCCATATGCGCGGGCCTGTCCCGACTTCCATTTCGAGCGAGAGCAGAAAAATTAAGGACAGTACGAGCGGAGTAAATGTCGTGTCCCATATCCAATGAATGGACCAGTACCACACATAGGGATTGAACGCCCAAGCCCGCGCCGACCACATTGCAACGCGCGGGTCGAAGCTTCGGTGCGCAATGAAAAAAATCGGAATCGTTGTGAGCGCGGCGAAGAGGCTGTTGATCGACAGCAAAACCCATGCCGATGCGTAGGTGTAAATCCCGAAAATCTTGAAAACCCCGCCAATCAGGCTGGGATAAAGCGGCGGCTCCCAGGCGCTAGGACCAGTATTGCCTCCGTAAGGGTTGCTGAAGCCCTGTCCCAGAGCGATGGAACGTCCCAGACGTCCCATTTCAAAGCCGAAGCCGAAGTTATCCTCTCCGGGGCGTGTCCGATATTGACGAAAGATTCCGATCGCCGCGACCTGGACAACGAATGACAGCATCACCATCCACAAAACAGAGCGCGGAATGGCAGGGAGGCTCAGTCGTTGCATCACGGGCGAGTTTATCAGGTCCGCGCACAATGTCCTTTACGGATTGCTTGCCGTGCTTAGCGGTTTGAGAACTCAGTCAATTCAGGGAGAGTCAAATGCAAAGATCAAAAGCTTGCAGCCGCTAAGTTGGCGATGAAGTGCCGCTAAGAACGCAAGAGGACCCAGATCAGGACACTGCGCTTTGCGAATCAACGTTCATCGCAGCACTCTAGGGCTGAGTTGTCGGCGGCTGTTGAGCTGGCCGTGCCCCTGGAACAATATCCTGGCGCGGGGCAACGTAGGGCACGCTGGGCAAATGCCTGACCTGGCCTCGGGTGGCGTCGGCAACATCGATGTGGGCGTGGTCGAGCAGCAATCCTGTGGCGCGGTCGAGCTCGATGCGCGACTTTTCATACGCCGCTTTTGCTGAAACCAGATTCGACTCGGCCGTGGTCAACGTGGAAGCATCCTGCAAGATCGCGGTCTGCGTGGTGAGCCCGACTTTCAATTTCTGTTGGTCGGCGTTGAGAGTCTGATCGGAAAAATCGAACGCAGACTGGGCGGCCTGCACGGCGGCGCGGTTCTGGCGCACATCGAATTGCGCGTTGCGTACTTCGATGCGTACCTGATTTTCGAGCTGGTGCAGGCGGACCTGGGCCTGGCGGTATTCCAGTTCGGCGCGCACCTGATTGGCCTGCGCTTCGCGATTGCGCAGCGGAATGTTCAACGTGAGACCCACACCTTTATCCGGCGCGGTAGAGTTTCCGAGCTGGTTCAACGTGCCGCCATAGCCAACAGTCGTGGCCGACTGAAACGGAGGAGGAGCCTTGGCTGGATTGAAACAGAAAGTGCTGGTCGTGTTGGCGCAATTGGGGATGGCCGGATTCACCACGCCGCCCACGCCAGATCCGCCGTAGTAGGCAAAAGCATCCAAGGTCGGCAACATCGCGTTGCGAACTGCTTTGCTGCTAAGGTCGCGAGAGTTGAGATCGATGCGCGACTCCACCAATTCAGATCGATGATCGAGAGCCTGATTGATCAGATCTTGCGTGGGGATGACTGGCTCTTCCTGCGGCAGCTGCATAGTGGATGTCGGTATCACATCGGCTTCGGCCAGAACCGGATCCTCGATGCTGCGGCTCAGCGCGTTCTTCATCAGCAATTCCTGCAGTTGCAGGTTATTTTGCGCCAGGATCAGGTTCTGTTGACCGGTTGAGACCGTGCTCTGCGCGCTCACTACCTGTATGGGCGGCACCGTGCCCACTTGCGCCTGCCGCTTGGAATCGTCCAAGGCCTTCTGCGCATAGGCAACGGCTTCCTGCTGCACACGCACGTTCTCGTAGGCATAGACCAAATCCCAATACATATTTTCGATCTGGTCGACGGTGGTGATGATTTGAAGGCGGAAGGCGACGTCGGAAATCTCGCGGTTGTTCTTGGCGATGTGGATGAAGCGCAGATTGGGAAGCGCACCAAAGCCTTGCAGAAGGTTTTGTGTGATTCTGAACTGGAAATTCGAGCTGAGTTCGGGTGTCAGCAGGCTGGTGGGACTATTGGTCGTGATGTGGGTATTGTTGAAGCCGGCGGATATGGCCGTGCCCCAGTGGAAGCCCTGAGTGTAGGCGACGTCGGCGGTGTAAGTGTTCTGGGCCAGGACCGGGACCGGACTGAGAGCGCTGACGGATTCAGTATTGTTTTTGTCGAGTTGCAGCGTGCTGGTGATCACCGGATCGAAGCTGGTGATGGGAGGGCCAATCCCGAGCGTGGAACTGACCAAGCCATTGGTCCCGGTGCCTACCCCGCTGGCGGCGACCGTGGTGCCTCCGGTGCCGGAGCCCACCGTTCCTCCCAGGCCACCCACGCCGCCGCCGGGAGTGTTCTGCACAATGCCGGCATTGACGCCGAGAATGTTTGCGCCCGATTTGGCGCGCAGGTAGTCCGTGTCGGCAATGTTCAGGTTGTAGCGGGCAATTTCGATATCGAGGTTGTTTTCCAGGGTCAGCGCGACGGCATCGTCGATGGAAAGATAGATCTTGCCGTCGCTCATGAGAGCATCGATGCGCGGCGAGTTGGCGAGACTGGTCTGCGCCAACTCCTTGGGCAGATAGGGCTGCAGGATTTTAGGAAACGCCGAGCGCGGCCTGGAATAATCCTGCAAATGAACCGCTTGCGGCTGGGCCGAAGTTGGCACGGTCTGTGGCGCGGGAGCCGGGGGGACATCCTGGGCACGCAGTGGCTCCTCGGTGAAGATGAGGACGGCAAATGCGGTTCCCAGCAGGGCGGGACGGAAGATGGCCGTGGTCAGCCGGAGTAAGGAAAAAGACATAGTTCGTCTCCTTGGATCGGAACGGTCGCGCATGGTTCGCAGAGCAAGATGGATTTTCGGCAGTTGGATACTGCAAGTCAACCAGACGCCACTCCATCTTAGCGGGCGGGAAAAGCGGAGACCCAACGAAGATTGTAAAGAATTGTGAGCGAATAAATAAGGCGCGGTGGGTACCGCGCCTGCTTCCGCTCCTTAACCAGCTACTGAGGCTGCTGGGGCGCCGCCGGCTGAGGCGCGGGCTGCGCCACCGAGGGCAGTTCTTTTCGCGGAGCGATATAGGGCACGTTGGGCATGCGCGTGACCTGGCCGCGGGCGGCATCGTCGATGCTGATGCCGGAGTGGTCGAGCAACTGGCCGGTGGCGCGGTCCAGTTCGACTCGAGCCTTCTCGTAGGCGACCATAGCATTGACCAGGGTGGACTCAGAAGTGGCCAACTGGCTCTGGTTCTGAAGAACCAGAGTGGTAGTAGAAGTTCCAAACTGATATTTCTTCTGTTCCGCGTCAAGCGATTGGCGGCCCAACTCGACGGCCGCCCGGGCGGAATCGACGCTGGCGCGGTTCTGCTGCACGGCGTATTGCGCGTTGCGGATCTCGATCCCGACCTGATTTTCGATCTGCTGCAGGCGCATCTGGGCCTGGCGGTATTCGAGCTCGGAGCGGATTTGTACGGCCTGAGCAGCGCGGTTCCGCAGCGGGATATTAAGCTGCACACCTACGCCTTTGTCGGGAGCGGTGGAGTTAATCAGTTGATTCAAGGTGCCACCGAAGCCCGTAGTTGTCGCAATTGGGATCGTCGTCTGTCCCCCGTTTGCAGCATTTGGTCCTGCACAAAACCCGGAGATCTGCTCCTCCGGCGGCTGGTTCGCGCACAGATTCGTTGGGTTCTGCGAACCACCTAATCCCGAGCCTCCGTAGTATGCGAACAGGTCCACTGTAGGCAGCAGCGAACTCCGCACAGCTTTGTTGCTCAGGTCGCGGCTGTTCAGGTCGATGCGGGACTCTACCACCTCGGCGCGATGCCGCAGGCCCTGGTTGATCAGATCTTCGGTTGGAATCACCGGTTCCTCGGCAGGAACATCCATGGTCGAGAGGGGGATGACCTCGGCGGTAGCCAGCAACGGATCCTTCAGGGTACGGGTGAGGGCGTTTTTCATCAGCAATTGCTGCAACTGCAGATTCGTTTGCGCAGCCGTAACCAACTGCTGATCCTGCGCCACCGTGCTTTGCGCACGAACAGTTTCGATCGGAGCCAGGCTGCCGATCTCTACCTGCTTCTTGGTATCGGAAAGAGTTTTCTGGGCAAATGTCAGCGATTCATTCTGCACACGCGCGTTCTCGTAGGCGAAGACCAAATCCCAGTAGATATTTTCAATCTGGTCTACCGAGTCGATGATCTGTAGCCGGAATCCCACGTCAGAGAGCTCGCGGTTGTTCTTGGCAATGCGGATGAATCGCGTGTTCGCCGCGAAGCCAAATCCCTGTAGCAAGTGCTGCGTCAGCTGGAAGCGGAAATTGGAATTAAGCTGCGGACTCAGGGGGGTAAATGGCGCGTTTCCCGACGCAACGCGGGTGTTGTTAAAGCCAACCAACAGATTCGTGCCCCAGGGGAATCCTTGCGTGTAAGCAAAGTTGCCGGTGGTGGTGTTCTGAGGAGATGCGGGACTGAAAGTGCTTGTGGGCAGGATGTTAAAGCGATCTTCCTGCAACGTACCTGTCAGGATCGGATCGAAGCTGGTGATGTTCGGACCGAAGCCGAGCGTGGAACTCACCAAACCGTTGGTGCCAGCGCCGATTCCGCCCGCGCCCAGGCTGGTGCCGCCCGTAGAGGCGCCGGACTGCGCCCCAATGCCGCCCACGCCGCCGCCGGGCGTGTTCAATACCGTACCAATCGGCGTGCCGAGGATGGAGGCGCCGGCTCTGGCTCGCAGAATGTCCGTATCCGCGATGTTCAGCGTATAGCGGGCGATGGCGATGTCGAGGTTGTTCTCGAGCGCGAGCGCGACGGCGTCGTTGAGCGAAAGGTACAGCTTGCCGTCCCGCATCAGAGAATCGACGCGCGAAGTATTGCTCAAGGTCGGGTCCGGCAAGTGCCGCGGCGTATATGGGCCAATGGGATTCGGAAAGTGCGAGACTGGCTTGGCGTAGTTCAGAACCGGGACCGGTCGCGCTTCGGGCGTGGATTGCGGGATCGGAGCCGCAGGCGGCTCCTGGGACCAACAAGCGATGGTCAGCGTCATGACTACAGCGATGGCACCGGCGCGGCGGGCAGTCGAGGCTAAGCGTGCGAATGGCATCAACTCATCTCCGTTCAATAAGAGCTTGTTCGTTAATACCCTGTGGCAAAAGGGCTTTTCTGTTCCCTGGGACACACGTACCGGGATTAAAGACATCTACTCAGTCCTTGATACGCAACTCAGAGCACAGGGGTTCCGGAAAAACCAGTTCTTCACGGGAATCCGACCCGAATGACTCCTGGGCTTGCGGTCGTGGATGCTGGGAAGCGAAAAAGCTTACTTCCTGGCAACTTCCGTCGGAGCAGACCAGTATATCCAAGCCATCGTAGATCCGACCCGATCGGTACAGTTCTCCATCGCCTGCGCACGAAACTGGTACAGTGCTCGCGGCGCTCCATTCGGGCGCGACCGGACCGGTGAGCGCCGGCGGCAAACCCGTTGCGTGAAGAACAATTGGATGAAAAAAACGAGTGCCGGACTCGAAAGATCGCATGCGCAATTTGAAACTCATCCTCGCCTACGACGGCTCAGAATTCTCGGGATGGCAGGTGCAGCCTGACACGACCACGGTACAGGGCACGCTGGCCTCAGCGATTGGACGCATCACCGGAGAAAAGGTATTGCCGCAGGGCTCGGGGCGCACCGACGCGGGCGTGCACGCGCTGGCGCAGGTGGTGACATTTGTCACGGCGTCTTCCGTGCCTGCCGAGAATTTCGTGAAGGCGCTGAATGATATTCTGCCGGCTTCGGTGCGGGTGCTGGAGGCGAGCGAGGCGGCGGCAGATTTTCATGCGCGGCATTCGGCGCGGGCGAAAACCTACCGCTACCGGATTTATCGCGAGGCCATCTGTCCGCCGTTTCTCGCAAGGTATGTATGGCATTATCCGTATCCTCTGGACGAAGAGGCGATGTTGCGGGCGGCCGCGGTGGTGGAGGGTGAGCACGATTTCACTTCGTTTGCCGCGGTGGACGCGGAGAGAGGGCACGAGGATGCAATCGTGTCGAACGTGCGGCGCGTTTTTTCTTCGGCCTGGGAGCGCAGTGGTGGCGAGTTGGTATACACGGTTCGCGGCTCGGGATTCCTGCACCATATGGTGCGCAATCTGGTGGGCACATTCATTCTGGTGGGCAAAAAGACGTTGTCGGCGGAGGATGTGACGAGAATCTTGGAAGCGCGCAATCGGTCGGCGGCGGGCGCAACGGCGCCGGCGAGCGGGCTGTATCTGGTGAACGTGGAACACTGAGTGTGAGAGAGGCTGCGCGCGATTTGCTGTTGGAGGGGAAGACGTAGCAAGCTACGTCTCTACGGACTTGGGTACAGTATGGCCACTGATTTTCAAATTGCGGAGCGCAAGGTCGTCTCAGTGAATCCGGCGACGGGCGAGACCTTACGCGAGTTGGCATGCGCGGGCGAAGCGGACGTTCGCGATGCGGTGGCGCGGGCGCGTGTGGCACAGGCGGCGTGGAGCGACCTCGGCGTGCGGCGGCGGATCGCGGTGCTGCGGGAGTTTCAGCGGGTAGTGCACGCGAAGAAAACCGAAATTGCAGCTGCCATTACGCGCGAGGCCGGCAAACCGCTGGCCGAAGCCTTAACCACCGAAGTGCTGGTCGTACTGGATGCGGCACGCTTCCTGATCGAGAACGCCTGGCGCATTTTGCGCGACGAGCCCGTGCCGCATGGAAATCTGGTGGCGAAGCTCAAGCGCGGACGGCTGATGCGCGAGCCCTACGGGGTGATTGGGATTATCTCACCCTGGAACTATCCTTTTTCGATTCCAGCAACGGAAACGCTGGCGGCTCTGGTAGCGGGGAACGCGGTAGTGCTGAAGCCGTCGGAGTTGACGCCCCTGGTGGCGCTGGACCTGGCGCGCTTGCTGCAAGCAGCGGGTGTGCCACAGGATGTGTTTCAGGTTCTAGTGGGAGACGGGGCAACGGGCGCGTCGCTTACGCAGTCGCCAATCGACAAGCTGGTCTTCACCGGAAGCGTGGCTACGGGCAAGCGCATCGCGGTGGCTGCGGCGGAACGGTTGCTGCCGGTAGTGCTGGAATTGGGCGGGAAGGATCCGATGCTGGTGCTCGACGATGCCGACGTCGAGATCGCGTCAAGCGCGGCGGTGTGGGGAGCGTTCGTGAATGCGGGGCAAACCTGCTTGTCGGTAGAGCGGTGCTACGTGCATCAGAGCCTGTATGCAGCATTCCTGCAAGCATGCGCGGAGAAAACGAAGAAGCTGCGTGTGGGGCGCGGAGAGGAGTCTGAAACCGATGTAGGGCCGATGATCCATGAGCGGCAGTTGCGCATTGTGGAGGCGCATGTCCAGGATGCCGTGGCGCGGGGCGCGCGGATTTTGGCGGGCGGAATGCGAATCCCCGAGATGGGGACGAATTTCTACCGTCCGACTGTGCTTGCCGACGTCAGCCAGCAGATGCGCATCATGCGGGAAGAGACATTCGGTCCAGTGCTACCGGTGGCCGCATTCGAAGAGGATGACGAAGCGGTTCGCCTGGCCAACGATTCGGAATATGGCTTGGCGGCCAGCGTGTGGACCCGCGACCGCGCGCGTGGCGAGCGGATTGCGCGGCGCATTCAGACAGGTACTGTGATGGTGAATGACTTGGTGTCGTGTTACGGGATCAGCGAGGCTCCGCACGGTGGAGTGAAGGCGAGCGGCTTGGGCCGAACTCATGGGCGCTTCGGGCTGGAAGAAATGGTGCGGCTGAAGTTTCTGGACTCGGACCTAGCGCCGGGAATGAAAAAAGTCTGGTGGTACGGGTACGGCGAGAGTTTCCGCCGGCAAACTGAGGGATTTCTCGACATGCAGTTCGCGCGCGGGTTGGGAGCGCGGTTGAGAGGTGCTTGGCGCGCGGCGGGCATGGTTCGGCGCAAGCGGCTGTGAGTCGCGAGTTGCGAGTCCCGAGTACCGAGAAAAGGCACCGACGTTTCGGTGCTTCGCGAACATTAACAGTGAGGTGATGTCATGAGCAATTCCTCGAATTCTGATCCCAAACGGGGCTTATTGCGGCATGCGCTGGCCACGCTGGCTTATCGCGGGGGCAAGGCGATGCGGAAGGCGCCGGCGGAGTTTGCCGGCTTTCAAGCGGGCCAGGGCACGCGTATGCCGGGGCAGATTCTCGCGCATGTGGGCGACCTTATGGATTGGGCCTGTTCAATTGCGGCGGGCAAACAGACGTGGAGCGATTCGAAGCCCTTGCCGTGGGATAAAGAAGTCGACCGATTCTTTGCGGCGCTCAAGAGGTTCGACGATTACCTGGCTTCGAGTGAGCCGCTGCAGGCTCCCGCCGAGAAACTTTTTCAGGGACCGATCGCCGACGCGTTCACTCATGTGGGGCAGATTGCTATCCTACGGCGCCTGGCAGGAGCGCCGATAAAGGGCGAAAACTACTTCGCGGCCGAGATTGTAGCCGGCCGCGTGGGCGCAGAGCAGGCCGCGCCAAAAAGAGAATTCTGATTTCTAAAGCCAACACCCTGGAACGCAGGCGTTGACGTGTTTCCTGTGCCGGCATGAACTAGCCGCCGTGCACTACCGCTATGAGCTAATGCGAGCGGTTTCGGTAGAGCGCCGGGTCCACTTGCCGGATCATAGCCTCCACATCCAGAGCAGTCTGCAGAAATTTCCCAAGCTCCTCCGCCACGAGACGCGGTTCGCTCAAGACGCGGTGGTAGGGCATGCGGCACACAGTCGCGCTGGGCCGGCGATCAAGCCACGCATCAACTTCGCGCAGGTGGCGCTCGAACGCCGAGGAGAGGAATGCCGGGTCTGCCCCGGGCTTGAAGGTTCCGCGATGGCGCAGCATTTCATTTTGCGACGCCATCACTTCGGGCAGCGGCCGCTGCATGAAGATAATGCGGTACTCGTGCTCTGCGGGAAGCGACAGCAAAAGCCGGGAGATCACCTTCACCACCTTGCCATCGGCTTCGGCAATGCAGCCGGGATCTTGCGGGAGTTGCTTGATGCGTTCCCACTCCAGGTAGCCGCGCGGATTGTCCACGTCGGCCTGGCGCTCACCATCGGAGAGGATGGGCAGGCCGCCGGCGGCCAGCATCTGCATCATCAGAGACGTGCCTGACCGGGGCAGTCCGGAGACAATCGTGATCATGAAGTGATATCCAGGGCGTGGCGGAGCACGAAAAACTTCGCGTCCGGGGATCAAGTCCGCGCCTACAGCGTAGCATCCCGATCATCTCGTTCGCAGATCTGATCAGGTTTGATGTTGCAGAGGCACCTGGGCGCGGTAGATGGCTTGCCAGTGGCCGTTTTTGAAGACATACACCGAACTGCCGTTCATGTGTACCGGCGCTTTTTCACCCCCACATGTGGCGTATTGCTCGGCCTTGTAGGTGAGTAGATAAGCGCCTGTCGCAAGCTGGAGCACCTGAAAATCGGAAAGGCCATAGCCTTCCACGGCGCAGTTTTTCGCCGCAGCCTGCTGCTCTTGCAGTTGCTGGTCGCGGGTGAACGTGCCGTTTTCTCCCCAGAAGAGTCCGTTCGCGGCAATGTGATTGCGAAAGTAGGCCAGATCCTTTGTCTTCCAGGCCTCAAAGAAACCGGTTTCGGTGCGCACCAGTTCCTGCTCGATGCCGCCTTTCTTGCGCGCAGTTTGCGCCCGGGCGGGCAGGAGCGTAAATGCGAACAAAATTAGCAGGACGCTGCACATTCGCAGGATCCTTCCGGCAGAAAACGACTCATGGCTCATAGAGATCTCATTCTTGGCGCGAAGCCGGTGGCACCATAGGCCTAGCATACGACATTGGGAGCTTTGGCCCAGTCTTTCGCCTTCGGTTACAATGACGCTCGTAACATCGAATCCGGCGGCGCGAGCGCCGCGCGAGCGAGGGTAACTGCATTGGCGACAGGCGAAGTAAGCACTCCCGGGATGCAAACTCCTCCGCAGCTTCCCCATCATAAAGTCAAGATCAAGAAGGCGGGGCAGCGTGCCTGCAACGAGAAAAACGAGAAGGGCAAGTTCTGCGGCGGGCATTTGAAGCGCTGGTTTTACACCAAGGATGTCATCGAGCAAGCTTGCGGCGATGCGGAGAAGACCTGGGGACCGGATGCGGAGGTCTACCGCTGCGAACACTGCCAGACTTTGTATTTACCGAATCCCAGCGAGGCAGTCGTGAACGTAGCCGGGCAGGGACAGATTTCGGTGTTTGGACTCACGTTGCCGCCCAAGGATAAGTAACTGTGCGCTTCGTGCTGCGAGCATCGAGCTTCGAGCGAAACCGATAGCTCAAGCTCGCAGCTCGAAGCTCGAGGCTTTTCCATGATTACTTCCGACCTCATCTACGACTGGAACCAGAACTATCCCTCGGGGCTGAAGCCGACGGGGCCGGTGCTGCTCAATGACGAGAGCCTTCGCGATGGCTTGCAGTCGCCTTCGGTGCGGGATCCGTCGATTCCGGAAAAGATTGAGATTCTTCATCTGATGGAGGCGCTCGGAATCGACTCGCTCGATCTCGGCCTGCCCGGAGCCGGACCTCGCGCGGTCGAGGCGGTGACGGCCCTGGCGCGCGAGATCGTCGCGCACAAGATGAAGATTCACCCCAACTGCGCGGCGCGCACGCATGAGAACGACATTCGTCCCATTGCCGAGATCGTGCAGCAGACCGGCCTGCGCATCGAGGCCGCGACGTTTATCGGTTCGAGTCCGATCCGGCGATTTACCGAAGGCTGGACCGACGACTTTCTCTTGCAGACCACAGAGAAGGCTGTGAAATATGCCGTGTCGCTGGGGCTGGACGTGATGTACGTGACCGAAGACACGAGCCGCTGCGATCCGGAGACAGTGAAGCGGCTGTATGCCACGGCGATCCATTGCGGCGCCCGCGCCATTGTGATCTGCGACACGGCGGGGCACGCCACGCCTATGGGCGCGCTGGCGCTGGTGCGGTTTGTGATCGACGAAGTCGTGAAGCCCTTAGGCGAGAAGATTCGCGTGGACTGGCACGGTCACAGCGACCGCGGCCTCGCCATTGCCAACTCCATGGCGGCAATCATCGCAGGAGCAAACTGCGTGCACGGTTGCGCCATTGGGCTGGGCGAACGCGTGGGCAATACGCAAATGGATCAGATGCTGGTGAACCTTAAGCTGATGGGCATCGCTCCGTGGGACCGGCAGGATCTTACAAAGCTTAAGCAGTATTGCCAGGCCGTGTCGCGCGCGACGGGCGTGCCCATTCCGGCGAATTATCCGGTGGTAGGTGAAGATGCGTTTCGCACGGCTACCGGTGT
>JBAVAV010000728.1:0-1501 GCA_049585895.1 Candidatus Sulfotelmatobacter sp.
GCGTGAACGGCACCGGTCGGCGCTATACGTGCGGCGAGTCGTCGTAGCCAGGACCTACTCCGGCTCAGGCCTCGGCGCCGCACTACTGGACTGGGCGGCTGACGTGGCGGAAAGAGACCACGGAGCCGAACTGATCCGCATTGACGTGTGGACCACGAATCTGGAGTTGCACGCTTACTACGAGGGCCAGCGCTTCATCCGCCAGTCCGGCCGGGACCCGGGAGAACTGGCCGGCTACCCGTCGCAGGCGCTCTTCGAACGGGAAGCGGACATTCGAGGACCTGACTATAAAGAATTGTTTATGGAGGAAGAGCGAAACGACACGGGGCAGTTTCGCTGACGGGCATCCTCCAGGTACTACGATAACCAGATAACATCTGTTGGCCGACCGACCTTAGCGCGGTTAGACTGCGGATCCTATGCTTTCCGGCGGACCAGCAGAATGCAAATTTAGGACGGTTTGCCATGCTACTTGATTCCCGCGTGAGACCATGCGCGACACCATTTGACGTAACCAGCCAGCTTCCCGAGGGCTGGCAGAACGATATCGACGCGATAGCCACCGAAGCCGACTTCCGGGATTACCCGCGCACGCCGTTCCTTTCCCGTGAGGCCGCAGATGTCACGCATGTCACCCGCGGCCGGGTAAGCGCCGTTCAGGTGCAGCAGGGGCTGCCCTGGCTATACAAGCTGTACCGGGACCGGTTCCTCGACCTGGCCAGCGTGGCCTGGGGAGAGCCGATCGACCCGGCTATAGACGACCGGTACGGTGTGGTGTTGAACGTCCAGCAAGGCAACAAGATGCGGTTTGAGTGCCATGTTGACTCGAACCCAGTTACCGGCCTGCTGTTCTTCACCGGCCATCCCGCCGGCGGGGGGGAACTTGCCATCGCGCGCAACCCGGAGGCCGTCGGCGTCGATGAGGTTGACCGGGACTGCGCTCTTGTCACGCCCCGAGCCGGACAGTTGATCTTCTTCGACGGAAAGACGTACCCGCATTACGCGCGGACTCTGATCGCCGAACATGACACGCGTGTCGTAGCAGTCATGAACTTTTACACCAGGTCGTGCCCGGAATCCATGACGCGCCCAGTCGGCCTTAACCAGCATCTGTTCGGGGACGACGACTAGAGGCTCTCGATCACTGTCGCGGAGCTAGGCTGACGTGTCGCGATTACCTGCAGGATACGGATGGCCAAGCGCCGCTACCGCCCTTCAGCGGAGTACCGGTACGAGCACTACGATCCCGTTAGCGGATAGGCGGCAGATCAGCTCACCCTAGGGCAGATACCGGGACCGGACGGGACGTTGCGGCGATGGTGGCGCTGCCGAGGACGGCGTCGCCGGCGTAGAGGACGGCGGCCTGGCCCTTGGCTACGCCCCGCGCCGGGTGGTGCAGGCGGATGCGTACCGTGTCGCCGCCGCTCACGGCGGTGCAGGCGTGTACCTCGCCGTGGGCGCGGAGCTGGACGAGGCAGTCGAGGGGTCCGGACGGCGGGGC
>JBAVAV010000729.1:0-4928 GCA_049585895.1 Candidatus Sulfotelmatobacter sp.
CCTCTAGTTTGGGCGGCACGTCGGGATTCAGTCGCACCGTAACTACAGGAGCACGATTCAGGATGGCCTCGAAAATTATCCCGGAGGTATCGCCCCGGAAAGGCATCGACCCGGTAGCCATCTCGTAGAGCACAACTCCGAACGAGAAAAGGTCCGTGCGAGCATCGAGTTCCTTGCCTCGAACCTGCTCCGGCGACATGTAGGCCACCGTGCCTATCGTAGCGCCTGGACTGGTTAGGTACTCCGAATCCACCGTCTGCGTGTTGGCCGGCGCAATCTGGATCGAGCTGCCAGCAGACGTGACCTTGGCCAGCCCAAAATCCAGAATTTTGGCGTGTCCACGTCCCGTCACGAAAAGGTTCGCGGGCTTGATATCCCGATGAACGATGCCTTTGGCGTGAGCGGAATCGAGGGCGTCGGCAATCTCGATCGCCAGAGAAAGAATTAGCTCGGTTTCCAGCGGTCGGCCAGCAATTCTATGCTTCAGGTTCAGCCCGTCCAGAAACTCCATGGCGATGAAGTGCTGACCATCGCGCTCGTCAATCTCGAAGACCGTGCAGATGTTCGGATGGTTCAATGCAGAAGCCGCCTGCGCTTCGCGCTGGAAGCGGGCGAGAGCCTGTGCGTCTTTGGCGACATCGTCAGGCAGGAACTTCAGAGCCACAAAGCGGTGCAGCTTTATGTCTTCGGCCTTGTAGACGACACCCATCCCTCCACCGCCCAGCATCTCGACGATCCGGTAGTGGGAGATCGTTTGGCCGATCATGGCGCGATGCCATGTTATGCGGGAGGCCAGAGCACGTCAATGAGAGCGGTAGTGGCTCAATTTGAATTTGTCGGCCTTTAGTTCTCGTGGTCATCCTGAGTGCAGCCGTCTTTCAGGCGGAACGAAGGATCTCCCACTGGCCGTATCTAGGGGAGATCCCCTTCGGCAAGCTCAGGGCAGGCTCTCACGCGGCTGAAGTACGCCGCGTTTCGGGATGACGCCCCCTAAGGAGAATGAATTCAAACTGAGCCACTACCATGAGAGCGAACCAGTCGACTGACCGAAGAGAAGTCAGTTGACGTAAAATCGCCGTTGCACTCATGACCCGGCCCCCCAAGGGAGTGAGGGGAAAATGACAGCCGTTTCTTGTGGTCAAGAAAAAGAAAATTCCGGGCAAATCAGAATGAAGAGAGAGAGTGTTATCCAGCCCCGGTTGGATCAAGAAAATCCGAGTTGGGAGTTCTTATGAAATTCATGCGCCTCTTGATGGTTGGGACGGTCATGTTGGTGGCGAGCGGCGCTGGGGCGCAGAATTCAGGCAAACCATTTCGTCTCGATGAGGCCACGATCAGCGATGTGCGGGCGGCGTACAAGTCCGGCTCTCTCACATCCGTAAGGTTGGTGCAGGCTTATCTGGAGCGCATCCGGGCCTGCGACCAGGCGGGCCCGAAGCTCAATGTGGTGATTTTTCTCAATCCCCGGGCCCTGGAGGAGGCGGCGGCGCTGGATGAACATTTCCGCAGGACCGGGAAGTTCGTCGGCCCGCTCCATGGAATCCCAGTGCTGCTGAAAGACAATGTCAACACCAAAGACATGCCGACCACGGGCGGCTCGCTCAGCCTGAAGGGATACACTCCCGCCACCGATGCGGCAGTTACACAGAAACTGCGCAGCGCTGGCGCAATCATCCTCGCCAAGGTCAACCTGCACGAGTTCGCGATCTGGGGTGAAACGGTCAGCTCGATGCAAGGGCAGACCCTCAATCCCTATGACCTAACCCGCACGCCTGGCGGGTCGAGTGGTGGTACGGGCGCGGGTGTGGCTGCCAATTTCGCGATTGCGGGCATTGGCACCGACACCGTCAACTCCATCCGATCCCCGGCGTCGGCGAACAACATCGTGGGTATTCGCCCGACGCTCGGTCTGGTCAGCCGGGCCGGAATTATGCGGTACTCATTCACTCAGGATGCCGCTGGTCCGCTCGCCCGCACCGTTACGGACGCGGCGAAGATGTTAAACGTGCTCGCCGGCTATGACCCCAACGATCCGGCAACGGCATGGAGCGTGGGGAATACCGAGGAGGACTACACGAAATTCCTGAAGGCCAATGGTCTGCAAGGCAAGCGCATCGGGGTATTGCGCAGCTTCTTCGGCACTGCACCCATTAATGGCGAGGTCAATATTATCGCGAACCAAGCGGTCGAGGATCTGAAGAGGTCTGGGGCAACGGTAGTCGAGCTGAATACCCCAGATCTCGACAGCGGAAAGATTTCTTCTGATATCAGCGTTCATCTGTACGAATTCAAGCCGGCAATCAACGCTTATCTTGCCGCCGGCAACACGCCCGTTCAATCGCTCGAGGAGATCATCGCTTCCGGCAAGTTTCATCCGAACATCGGGGACAACATCAGGAAAGCACAAGGCCTCGAGATGGACGACAGCTATCGCGTGCGTCTTCAGAAGCGCTCCGAGTTGCAGCAGCGTGTCATGAAGATCATGGCTGACGAGCGACTCGATGCGATCATGTTTCCGCATCAGAAGCGGCTTGTTGTGCCCATTGGGGAGACCCAGGTGGAGCGCAACGGCGCTCTTGGATCCGTGACCGGCTTTCCTTCCATCGTCGTACCAGGCGGATTTTCATCGCCAACTCCGACGGCCACGCTCGGCGTCCCGGTGGGCATCGAATTCCTCGGCAGACCATGGTCCGAGAAGCTATTGGTCGAGATTGGCTACGGTTACGAACAAGCGACCAAGCACCGCCGGCCTCCGCCAACCATACCTCCACTGCTCGCCGCCGGATATCCTGCCAGGTGACGACGTTAGCCTGAGGGTCCAACTTAATCGATCGGAAGGATGGGGTGCCTCCATTTTTCCAATCGGGCGACCGGCATGACATCCAGCAAAATTGAAGGACGAGAGCACGGTAGCAAGAGCAGCCGAGTTCTCATCAGTCGCGACATCGGCCGCGACATCGGGCGCGGCGTGGCCATATTGGCGGGAGCGCTCTTCATGACCTGGCCGGCGGTGTTGAACCGCTATCCGTTGCTTTACCCGGATTCGATGACCTATCTGGGGGATGGACGGCTGGTGGCGCGGGCGTTGTTCCTGCACAAACTCTCGGATTACTACGGCATGCGGTCGTTTATCTACAGCCTGGGAATTCTGCCGTGGCACTGGAACGTCACCCCTTGGCCCATTGTCGCGTTTCAGGCTTTTCTGACGGCGTATGTGATCTGGCTGGCCGTGCGCTCGATCCGATGGCGGAACACAGCGTCGAGTTATCTCGTTCTCGTGCTGCTGCTCAGCCTGCTGACCAGCATGAGCTGGTTCGTTTGCCTGATCATGCCAGACATTCTCGGTCCGCTGTTATATCTCTGCATCTATCTTGTCGTGTTCGCCCCGGAGACGCTCTCCCGCGGTGAACACCTGACGGTGGCCGTAATCGCCTGGTGGGCGGTGGCGTCCCATGCCACGCATCTCATGCTGGCTGCCGGATTGTGCGTGCTCCTTGTTTTGCTGCTCGTTCTTCGTTTCCGATTCATGCGTCGGCGGCGCTGGAGAGCCGTGGGCGAAGCCGGGATGGTCGTCTTGCTGGCGGCAGCCAGCCAATTAGCGCTGCACAACTATCTCTACGGCGTGCCGTCGCTGAACGGCGCCCGGCCGCCCTTTCTGATGGCCCGCGTTATTGCCGACGGCCCCGGACTCTGGTATCTGGAGCAGCATTGCGGGGAGGTGAAATTTGTCCTCTGCGACCATCTGGGTGATCTCCCGGAGAGTCCGGACGATTTTTTGTGGGGAGCCAACGGCATCTGGCAGAATGCCGACGAAGCCACGGAAAAACGCCTACGCGAAGAGGAAATGCCGTTCGTTCTGGCTACCCTGCGCGCGTATCCGCTGGCGCAGCTCTCGAAGTCGGCCGCCAACTTCTGGCAGCAACTCCAGGCTTTCGGCTTGAATCTCTTCGGGCCGAACGATTGGGCTTTGGAGGAATTCGCCAGCGTGCTGCTTGGCGAACGGGACCGTTACTTACAAAGCCGGCAGCAACGGGAGGCTCTGCCTCTTGAATTTTTTACTTCCGTGCAAAATTGGACCGTTGGTACGGCGCTCGTGGTAATCGGCGCGTTCACGCCTCGCTTGTGGCGGCGACGGCCCGCCCGGCTGATCGGACTGGGAGTGGTGATAGTGCCCACAGTCATTGCGAACGCGCTGGTCACCGGCGCTTTGTCGATGGTCGAGGACCGACTGCAGAGCCGCGTGATTTGGTTAGTGCCGCTCCTGGCGGGGCTGTTCGTGCTGGACTGGTTCAATCATCAGGAGAATGCAGAACATGGGATGTCGGATTGAGGGTGTGGCCTGAACAGGCTGCTGAAACACCTGCGGCTAAAGCCGCTTTAGATTTTGCGGCACTTACGGCGCGGCTGGAAGCCGCGCCCTTTCAAAGCCCTTAGGCATAAGCCTTGTTTTTCAGCAGGCTGTGCGGAAGCGTACTTTCCGAACCTGCCGGGAAGGATTTTTTGGGCTGCTAGCGCGTTCCGGTCCATATCTGATAGACGACCACTCCGCACATGAAGACGAGGTAGATGCGGAGCGCCCAGAACAGAAGCATCTCGATGCGGGTGAGGGGGCGGCGAGGGCAGTGGTGGTGGGCCTTGGTGGAAGTTAGCTGGTCCGGTTCAAGCGAGGCGACGATGGCGGCAGAAACTTCGGGATCGAGTGCGGTGACTGGCGCGGAATCGAATTCGTGTTTCATGTGATGCTCTCCTAGCACTCTTATTCGAATCGTTACTGCCGGCAGTTGACAAGCGCCGGCACTTGCCGACTGGCCAGAATCGTCTTGTCTTCGGTGGCGGGCGCGGACGCCCGCCCCTTCGGCTTGCTCAGGGCTGGTCCCAGACGTCGAAGTCTGTGTCGTAGCTCTCTTTCGCCCCTTACGGGGCTAGTT
>JBAVAV010000730.1:0-12478 GCA_049585895.1 Candidatus Sulfotelmatobacter sp.
CTCGCCGGGGTCCGCCCACGGGCATCCATTCTTAAAATGCTCTAGCTGTTGCTCGATGCGCTGCTTGCTAAGCATGCCGCCCATGATAATACTTCGATTCGAGTACGGGCTAAACTGAAAGCCTAGTGGCCGTCTATCTGATCCAGTGTCTGTGCCCTCAGCGGCACTGCATCGCCGCGATCGCTTACGAGACGGACGAGCCGTCCGAAGAGTATCTGGTGGAGTTCAAGACCAGGGTCGCGGAGTCCATCGCCGGCAACATCGATCCATGGTGCGGCATCTGCAAGTCGCGCGATTGGCATTGCGAGACCGGGAAAACGCCCTACCGCACGATGGAGGAGGCTAGGGAGCCGCTTGCGGCGCTTGCGGCGGAACAGGCTCAGGCGCGCGAGTTTTTCAAGCAGAGCAAGAACTAATGCACTACTCTCACGATCGCTATCAAGCCCACTGCAAATACTGTTATGAAGTCAAGGAAGCGGACACAGCGGAAGAAGCCGTACGCCAGGTGGAACAACACGAGAAGCAGTGCGACAAGGCAAACTATCGACTTCCGGAGCCGGCATGACGAAACAGGAACTCGAGAACCAAGCCAACGCCATACTGAGCGCCGCAAAGGCAACCGTCGAACTACAGGGCGATTTCCCGATGACGATACTGATTCACAGGAGCGGCGAATGGCGTCGTCTGCCTTTCCCTGAAGAGGCGCACGTTCTTTTGAACGATGGCAGCGCTAAAGACCAGATCTTCGGGGCTGTGCGCCAAGTCGTGCAGGAACTCGGAATCGACGGCGTTGTCTTCGCCACCGACACATGGGTCGGCGAAGCCACTCCTGAAGGCGTGAAGCACTTCGACTCTCCGGAATGGAAAGAGTTGCATGATTTCGGGTTCGTCAGATTGGCTCAGCGAGGCTGGGTAATACGCTGCGAGGCCTTCACGATAACGGCTCAGAGCGCAACCGACGTTTTACTTATTCACCAGAAGTACCAGCGCCTGACATCGGGCACGGTGCAGCTTTTGAAGGGGAGTCGGGGATGGCTCGGTCAATCGCAGTTCGGCGGCCGCCAGAAGATGTTCGGCGATCTGCGATGGGAAAACCTCGGAAGCGAAGCTGCGACAAAAGGCTAATTGCCGGCTGCGGGAGCCGGCGTGATGGTCTCCGGGACTGTAGGCGGATACTCTCCGAGCACCCACTTCAGCGCAATAATCGCCTTCTCTTGACTATTAAAGGCCTGGAGGATTACAAGCAGTTCGCGGATCTCTTTTTCGCTTCTCATCATTTCAAGTTGAAAGTCTCCTTCTCGTCCGGTGCGCGGCCCGCTCCACTACATCGGCCAGATGTAGCGTGCTCCGTATGGGCCGCGACCTGACGATTGCTCTGGCTATTTCTCCGTCCTCCTTCCCGCCGGCACACGCGGCACTTGATCTCCATGTCAGATAGTTTCTTCCCAACTGGGTCCGGAGCTTTCACGCAATTCTTTAACTAGCGCATCGGCTTCGGCGTAGGGCACGCCGCGTTTGCGCTCGACCGCAACAGCAACGCCGATCAGCCATCCGTGAATTTTCTCCAGATCCTCGAACTCAAGCAGCAAACAATCGCGGCGGAATTCCTTCTTGCGTTGCTCTGTCATCTCAGTGATCCCCTTCAGGCCCATCTCCAGGCGGTTCCTGCGTTTTATAGGCAAGTCTCTCGCTGTTAGCGCCGCAGACCGGACATGCCAAGCTCCGTACGTGGGCGACCCATACCGCGACCCCCACGTTATAGATAATCTTTTCGGTCCACTCGTGCTTACAGGCCAGGCACAGAAGTAGCTGGTCAGCCAGAATAGCCGCCATCGCTAATGATCCCCTTCCGTCCCATCTCCAGGCGGTTCCTGCCACCATTTCCGATTTCCGGTAATATGCCTCAGATTATTCGCCTCAAGCTCTCTGTCGCGCTCTCTGCGTGAATACGCCCTACTTAAACCGTAGGCCTCTAGCCACCAGGCGACGAGGAACAGGCCGGCTACGATGACCACGGCATCCTTCATTCGAACTCCCTTGCACGTTCGCCCGGCCGGCCATCGAACAACGCGCGATTAACCAACTGTCGCAGACACTCGCCGGCTTCCGTGTTGCCATTATCGGCTCTGCGGGCGAGCTCCATAGCCATGCTCAATTCTTGCTCGCTCATACGATTCCCGGCCTCTCGAATGAACGCCTTTTCGAATATGGTCATACAGTCTGCGTCTCCTCGTTCGTTTGTTTGCTGCGCTCCTCGACCCGGCGCAGATCGCGGCCCAGATGGCAGCGGCAATACTCGCCGGTTTCTGCGACGTAGCCTGCTCGGCAATGTGGGCAGCGGAGGGACGGCGATGCAACGACAGAAGTCTCGTCCAGCAAGGAGCGAATCGCTCCTATTGCGACATTGAGCGCGTCCCGCTGCCGCAGTAACTCGGCGAGCGCACCTATAAACTGAAGCCTTTCGTCGCTCGTCATCAACTAATTTCCTTCCAGATGATCCGGCTCTTCGGCGAGCGATCGCCTTATCGCATTCTGCCGCCTGGCGAACTCGATATCCGTTGACGTAATAGGCCGGCGTTCCGGCGAATCCATGCAATTTTGCATAATTCCGCCGCGGACCTGCTTGCGGTTCATCGCCTCGACCAATCCGACCACGGTCGGATGACGCCCCTCGGGACAACTGCATACCGCAGTCTTTTTCGAGGTCTCATCCCAAAGGTGCCCCCATCCCTTGCAGATGGGACACAGAGTTTCCGCGGGCGGCGGCGCAGAATGGAATACTTTGCGCTCTGGCGCCGTCATGCGCCTGCCGTTGAGTAGTTCATCGAGCCCGCCAAGGCCGCGCCACTTATCCCACCGCGCCGCTTCGGACACCAGCCATTTCGCTTCGTCCAGCGTGTCGCAAAGATCCAGCAGAATCTCGACCATGCTCTCGATTGCTTTGTCCTGCCTCGGGAATTCAGGGATCAGAACGAACTTTTTCTCGACGAGCGCATGGCACTCCTCGAGGTTCTTGATGCTCTTATTCATGGCTCCTCCTCCTCAACTGCGAGCCTCCTAATCAGATCCCTTAGCCTCAACTCGCTGCGCGTTGGGGGACTGCCGGGCGGTGAACCATTTCCAGCGGTGGCCTTCGCCGCGGCGTACCGCGGCCAGTCTTCGGCCACCTCTTTGGCCTTTTTAACGAAGAACGCCCACGTCCGCGGTTTCACGCGATCGAGGGCGGTTGCTTCCTTGAACTGCTCTAGGATGCCTTGCGTTGCGATGGGCTTCGCTATCTCGGCAACCATCTCTTGAGATAACCGATCCGGTACATCGAACTGTTTCAGGTGCTTCTCGACTTCAGTTTTTAAAGATGAATTATTCTCCAAACCCTCCCCCAACCAACCAACCGGTTTTATCTGTTTGATAGCGGGCGCAGGCGGATCTACCGGAGGAGCTTCAATCGGAGCGGGAGGCGGTTCAGGAGCAGGTAATACCTCAAGTAAAACCGGTTGGCTGGGGGGTGGGGTCTGTCTCTTAATATCTGTACTTCTGTCTTCCTTATATAGGGCATGGCGCGCGCCGGCGGAATCCTCGTCGCGCGCAAACAATTCATCGAGCTCATCCAGGAGGCGCGCACCCTTCTCGCATTTTTCGAGAAAAAGGGCGCGCGTGCCATTCTCATCCTGCGGGAAGTCCTTGAATCTACGACGAATTAGGTAAGCACGGAGGCTCGGGAGGTGATCGGGGAACCAGTCGGGCAAAAATGGTGCGCGCACCATTTCTCGATCTGGTTTGGGCGCTCGGGGCTCGGCATAGGAGTATATCAACTTCCTACGAGTGCCGTCTTTTGCCGGTCTTCGTTCGCCTAGTCCGGCGGCGTCCAGTTCGTCGAGACACCGCCCCGCATCGGCTTTATCCAGGCCCACGGCTGTGGCTATTTCGTCGATCATCACCGGCTGCTCGCCTTGGAGGTCATGCGCGCAGAGCTCGCCCCGCCGATTCATGCTCTTCAGTTGAAGGTAGGCGTAGACTCGGAGGGCGCGACCGGACAGGCCACTCTTGAGCAGGTGCTCAAAGCGAGCATTGGGGGTGATATGCCATTTACCGTCGGGGATTCTGACTTCGCCATCGGCGCCGTCGAACGAACGGTAACCTGAATTCTTTTCATTCTGCGCTGTAAAAGGACTACCTTCTGACGCTGCCATTCCAAATCTCCCAAAAAGTTCTTAAATACACGATTCGGGGCTTTGGAAATTGGGCGGCCTATGGCATTATGTGTTCAGGCCTGCCACGGTTGTGTTTCCCGCGGACCCCTTTATTGAGCTGGTTGCTGCGCATAATCTTGCTGGATATGGGCGCAGTCGCCTAGTTTTGAAGGTTAAGGCGACATTTCTTGGTAGGCCGAACTTTTGCTGCGCTTTTTCGTTATACCGGGCTCAAATGAGGTGAGCCCGGTATAATAGAAGCAATTCAGGCGCTCGCGGTTCGGCCTTCCTACCCTTTCTGAAAAATTCTGCCGAATTCTCTTGCTAGGCTTGCCGCCATGCAAGAAGAACTCCCCTTTGTTATTACCAGTCCAATCCTTGCCGAGCTCGATCAGAAGCGGCGGGAGTTGTCGGCATCTATGCTCGCCGCCAATACTCTCGCCGGCTATCAGCATGACTGGAAACTGTTTACCGCGTGGTGCGCGAAATTCACGCGCTCGCCCCAACCCGCGTCCGCCGACACGGTGTCGCTGTTTTTGACGTCGCAATTGACCGCCGGCCTGAAGATAGCCAGCGCCAGACGGCGCCTGGCGGCCATTACCTACTACCACCGGCTTGCCGGATTCGAATTGCCGGGCCGATTCGGCGCTATGCAACTCCTGCGCAGCGCTCAACGGCAACGCATTGAACGGCCGAGGCGCAGAAGGCCGCTTCAAATCGAGGAACTGCGTCAGATTTGTGAACTGCTGATCAAGGAAGGGACGCGCATGGCGATTCGCAACCAGGCCATCCTGCTGGTGGGTTTCGCATCGGCGCTGCGGCGTTCTTCGATTGCGGCGCTGACGCTGGACGACCTGGAATTTGCGCCTGAAGGCGTGATTCTTACGGTTGTTCGCGAGAAGCAGGACCAGGAAGCCAAGGGGCGCTATGTAGCGATTCCCCACGGCAAACACGAGACAACCTGCGCGGTTCGGGCGCTTCGGAGCTGGCTTGCAATCCGTCCCGAATGCACGAACCGACAGGTATTTCTCTGTTTGTCCCAGGGTCGTAAGCATATTGGTCTTGAGCCCGAGGCAATCGCAGAGATCGTAAAATGGGGAGTAACTCTCATCGGACGTGATCCGAAGCACTACAGCGGACATTCGCTTCGTTCCGGGTTGATCACAGCGGCGGGCGAGCAGGGTCTGAGCGCATTGCTGATCGCCGAGCAGTCCGGCCATCGCAGCATGGACGTGCTGCGGATGTATATGAGACGCACCAACGTCTTTCGCGCAAACACATGCGCGGCGCTCGACCTCTAAGACGGGTTGGAGATAGTTTTTCTTGTTCTCTCCCTCCGGGACAACAGAGGGTATTGGAAGGGCGACCGTTTGTCCCGCTCCTGTGGGACAGGAGCACGATCGCCTTTTCCGATTCCAGCTTGCCCAGTGATCAGCCGAGCGTGAATAGCGTAGCACATAAATCGTCTTCTGCGACTGTGGGCCGGCCTTTTTCACGGGAACACCCGCCTGGGCGCTCTTCTCGGACTGAAAAGACAGCTATCATCTCCTTCGCCGCGGTTGTTACCAACCCGAAAAGAGAGACGAAAACAAGGTTAGTCCGCGGCCCGAGAAAAGGCAACTCCGGTAACTACACGATAAACCCGGCATTACCATTGGGTACGTTACTAGTTTGTGGTACCCCGTCATTTGGGAGCAAGAGGCGCTTTGATGGCATCGATGTCGCGCCGCGCCAGGCGGTAGCGCCCGCCCGCCCGCACACCCACATCGAGCGCGGCCAGCCGCCTCCTGGTGATCATATCGTGCAGGAAACTTGCCGGCAGGCCGGAGTAATTCGCGGCTTCTTCCACAGTGAGCCAGGGCCTGTCGGGAACCGCCGGCAGCGCCGGAATCGCCTGCACCGGCGGCGCGGCCGCCACGTCGCCCGCGCGGAAGGCGACGAGGCTGCGATTGCCATCGATGATCATACGGTTCACATCTTCCTCGCGGAACACGGTCTGCTTCCGTTTCGTACCCGGATCGAGCACGATGCGCCTTTTGATCAGGCCCCGAGCCGACAACTCGAGCACGCGCCGGACGCTCAATCCGAGCCGTTTGGCGGCGATTTGTTTTGTTACATAGGCAGGCTGCGGCGCTGCCGCATTTCTAATGTATGCTGGTTTTGACACAGTGAAATTCCTTTTTGGGCGGGCAGTTGATGGCTCCCGCCTTTTTTCTTTTTAACTCTACATCATGTTCACCGCAGCAGGCACAAACGCGATCAGCGCCGGCAGCAGCAGCACGAGTTCGTAAAGAAACCGTGTTTTCCTTCCCTTCTTTCTGCTAGGATTACTTCAAAAGTAAGCAAACGCCCGCCGGGCCGGGTGAACGAAGATTTATCAAATAGCCCGCATTTCCCCTCGTTATTCTATTTTTGTGTCTCCGCAAAAGCCGGCGAAGATTCCCGTATTCACCGAATATGGCGCAGTCGAAATGGCCGACGCCGCGCGTGTGCGCCAACTGCGGAACGCTCCCAATGCAGAGTTCATCATACGCCGTAAAGACGGGCGTCTGATGCGCATTATCCTGCACGGACATGGCAGTGACTACGGGCGCAGGGCACGCCGCGGCAACGCGCAAAAGGACATATACAACGCCGAGAGCCCGGACAATCCGCCGAAGGTCTGGGCGTTCAAACGCGACTGCGGCCGCAGCGCCGCGGGGCGGCAGCCATGATGATCGGCGAGTTGAAACAGCTCCTTGCGCCGCTCGATGACGAAATGCACATCATCGTCATCGGGCCGGCGTTTGATGCAGCCGGCGATGAAATCGAAGCCTGCTACGGGTTGCGTGAAGTAAAGGTCGAGATGGAGCCGGATACCGCGGAAGAGTTCGCGCGCTTCGGCTGTGACCCCATTGATGCCCCATGACGGCCACCACGGCTAGCGCGGAAGAAGAACTGGTCGAGTTCGTCGCGCAATACCGCGACGATCCCTTCGGTTTCGTGATGACCGCATACCCCTGGGGCGAGCCGCGGACGCAGCTCGAGGCCTACGCCGGACCCGACGAGTGGCAGGCTGAACTACTCAAAGAGGTCGGGCACGAAGTGCGCCGCCGCGGTTTCGACGGACTGAATGCGGTCGGGCCCATCCGCCAGGCGATATCGAGCGGCCACGGCATCGGCAAATCGACAACCTCCGCGTGGCTCGCGAACTGGATCATGTCGACGCGGCCGAATTCGCAGGGCACGATCACGTCAAACACCTTCGCGCAGCTCTCGACTAAGACCTGGCCGGCCATTTTGAAATGGACCAGGATGTGCATCACGAGCCACTGGTTCCAGCCCGGGCAGGAAAAGATCTTCGCGAAGGCCGCGCCCGAGTCCTGGTTTGTGACGGCGCAGACCTGCCGGCGCGAGAACAGCGAGGCCTTCCACGGGCAGCATGCCGCGCGGTCGACGTCCTGGTATCTGTTCGATGAGGCGTCGGCGATCCCCGATGAGATCTGGAACGCCGCCGAAGGCGGCCTTACGGATGGCGAGCCTATGATCTTCGCCTGGGGAAACCCCACGCGAAACACCGGTAAATTCCATCGCATCGTGTTCGGCTCGGAGCGCGACCGCTGGAAGCAGAAAATCATCGACAGCCGAACGGCCAAGTTTACGAATAAAGTCCTTCTCGACGAGTGGATCCGCGATTACGGGGAGGATTCCGATTTTGTGCGCGTCCGCGTCCGCGGGATCGCGCCGCGCGCCGGCGAGTTGCAATACATCGATCAGGAAAGGGTCTGGGAGGCGCAGCAGCGCGCTGCCTCGAGTTTCCCGGACGATCCCCTGATTGCTGGATTCGACGTCGCCGGGCGTGGCGGGATGTTCAGCCTGCCGGGGGCGCGGTCGGACGGCGGCGACGGAGGCGCAATGCGGCGCGATGCCGGCGGCTCCGGCGCCTGGAACGTGATCGCCTTCCGGCGCGGCCTGGACGCGCGGACGATCCCCGCAGTGCGTATCTCGGGTGAGGATACGCGGGATCGTTCGGTGATGCTGGCGAAGCTGACGGAGATTCTGAGCGACAAGCGTCCATCGCATAAGGTCGCGATGATGTTTGTCGATTCGGCGTTTGGCGCGCCTTACGTGGAGCGCCTGCGCTCGATGGGCTTCGACAATGTAATGGAGGTCAACTTCGGCGCGCCGTCGCACGATCGCCACCAGGCGAACATGCGGGCTTACATGTGGTCGCGCATGAAAGACTGGCTGCTCAAAGGCGCGATTCCGCAGGACAACATCCTCGAAACGGACCTGACGGGCCCGGGGTACCACTTGAACCAGAAAGAGCAGCTTGTAATCGAGTCGAAGCAGGACATGGTGAAGCGCGGGATCGCCAGTCCGGATTACGGCGACGCGCTAGCGCTTTCCTTCGCGGCGTTCGTTCCGCCGGTTGCGGCGACGCCGGAAGCGGAGCGGTTGCTCGGGTATGGGGCTGGGTCATGGATGGGGTGAGGGGAGGAGTGAAATGTCTCTTCAACTGCTGTTTTGGATCTTGATGTTGTTCTGGCTGGTCTTCGGGATGTGGAGCACCTACGTGCCCGGACAGCCTTACCCCGTTCGGGCTTGGGGCGGGAACATCTTGTTATTCATCCTGTTCCTGATTCTTGGCTGGCAGACATTCGGCGCACCGGTCAAGTGACTCAGTTAGGGGTGAAATCATGCCGCTAAAACCTGGCACTTCGCAGAAGACTATCAGTCAGAATGTCCGGACTGAAATGAAATCAAAACCGCAGCCGCAGGCCGTCGCGATCGCGTTGAACACGGCGCGAAAGAGCGGAGCGAAGATCCCGAAGCCGAAGGCCGCGGCGGTCGTAGTGAAGCCCGCGGGCAAGAAGCGCAGCCTGCGCCAGATCATGCAGGGGAATGGCAGCTACTAAAGCCGACAAAGACCTCATCGCGACCGCGAAAGAGCGCTACAAACTCGCCGAAGAAGCCGAGCGCGAGATTCGCAAGGAAGCGAAAATCGATCTGGAGTTCGCCGCCGGCAACCAGTGGGATGCGGAGGATGCGCGGCTGCGCAATCAAGTCGGGAACGGCCGCCGGCCCTGCCTGACGTTCAACAAGCTGCTTGGGCCGATCAACCAGGTCGCCAACCAGGCCCGCATGAACAAGCCGGACCTCGAGGCGCTGCCCGTCGATTCTTCAGGCGACGCCGACACGGCTAACGTGATCGAGGGAATGATCCGGCACATCGAGTACACCTCGAAGGCGGATCAGGTTTATGAAACCGCGCTGGATCAGTCCGCGAAAGGCTCTTTCGGCTACTTCAAAGTCTCGACCCGCTACTGCGGCAACAAGACGTTCGACCAGGAGCTGCGCATCGAGCGCATCACGAACCCCTTCGCCGTCCTGATCGACCCCTACGCCAAGGAAGCCGACAAATCGGACATGATGTGGGCGTTCGAACTCGAATGGATGCCGCGCGACGACTACCAGGCCGAGTTCGGCAAAAGCGAACTCGCCGCCATGAACTTCTTCGATGGCGGCATCAACCCCGCGCCCGACTGGATCGGCAAAGACGGCGTGCTGGTCGCGCGCTACTGGTACATCGACGTCGAAACCAAGACACTGGTAGCCATCCAGTGGCCCGACGGCGGCGTCACTAACGAGTATCTCGACGAACTGCAGGAGCTGCCCGACGGCATGAAGTATGCGACCGACGCGGACGGGAACCGGATCGAGCGCGAGGACGAGATCCGGCACGTCAAAATGTGCCGCCTGAACGGCGTCGAGATACTGGACGAAACCGACTGGAAAGGACAGTGGATTCCGATCCTCGCTTGCCTGGGCGAGGAGATGTTCATTGAGAATAAGCGCTATCTGTTCTCTTTGATTCGCTTCGCCCGCGATCCGCAGAAACTATATAACTTCTACCGGTCGTCAGAAGCCGAAACGGTCATGCTGGGCACCAAAGCGCCCTGGATCGGTCCGAAGGGCGCGTTTCGAGATCCGCGGTGGGCCACAGCGAATACAGTGCCGTGGGCGTATCTCGAATACGAGCCGGTCGACATCGCCGGCAACCCGACGCAGCCGCCCCAGCGCAACGTGTTCGAGCCGCCGATCCAGGCGCTCACCATCGGCGCGGCGCAGGCCGCGGACGATATTAAGGCGACGACAAACGTTTACGACGCCTCGCTCGGCGCGCAGTCGAACGAGACCTCGGGCGTTGCCATTCAGCAGCGCCAGGGGCAGATGGAGCTTTCTAACTTCCATTTCGTCGATAACCTGAATCGCGCGATTTTGCAGTGCGGCGTCATCCTTTGCGACCTGATTCCGAAGATCTACGACACGCCGCGCGAGGTGCGTATTCTCGGCGAGGACATGCAGGAACAGATTGTCAAAGTGAACCAGCAATTCACTGACGACAAGGGCGTGCCGAAGTGCTACGACCTCGCCAACGGCAAGTACGACGTCCGCATGAAGATCGGGCCGTCGTTCAAGACGCAGCAGGAAAAGACCTCGCAGCAGTTGATGCAGATGGCGCAGAATTACCCGCAGATCTTGCAGGTCGCCGGCGACATCATCTTCGACAACCTCAATTTCGCGGGCGCAGATAAGATCGCCGAACGCCTGCGCCGTTCGATGCCGCCGGCGCTTACCGATGATCCGTCGAAGAAGCCGGCGGAGCTTCTGGCGCAGCAGAACCAGCAGCAGGCGGCGCAAATCGAGCAGATGACGGCGATGCTCAACAAGCTGAACGAGGATCTGCGCACCAAGGCCGTCGAGGCCGAGTACAGCCAGCGCATCGAGCAGATGAAGATCGAAAGCTCCGACCGCCAGGCGGCGCTCAAGGCGCAAGTAGACCTGATCAAGGCGGAAACGCAGGCGACCTCGGACCAGAGCATCGCGGCGCTGCGGGCGCAGATATCCATGGTCGAAATGCAGGTGCGCGGCATGGCATCCGGGGCCGCGGCGCAGGCCGCGGAACAGCCGGGACCTGTTCCGGCGATGGCGGGGATGGGGATGCCGCCGCAGGCCGGGCAACCCGCGCCTATGGGCGGCACTGCCGCCATTCCGGCCGCAGTTCCGCAGTTAACGCCACAGGGGATGGGATGAAGTGGTGGCTACTGCGCCGTAAAAGAGGCAGGCGGTTGATTGAGGCGCGAACTGCGCCACTCGCGTAGTTCATTGATGAGAGCGAATGCAGTTTCGGGCGGCAAGCCTACTTTCCCGGTCAGCGTCTGAAAAAGAAATGCATCGTTCTCCGCGCCGCCTGCGACTTCGTAGAAATCGCGGCCTATTTTCCGGGCGTCTTCGGGCGAAACCTGAAAGGCAAACGGGCCAATGCGGACGCCGACAACCGGCCTGGTATCGCGGTGACTGATGACGCTCTCGACCCAGATCACGCTATCGGGTGGATCTAGCATGCTCTTCGAGTCCTTGATGAACTCATCTTTATCCTTCGCCGGTTGGCGCGGGAGCCACTTTTTCAGGTATTCGGTGAGCGTCATTTCAAGAGTTTAATCTATGCCAGAAGAAGCAACCCCTTCAGTCGAGCAAGGGACGGAAGTAGCCGCAGTCGAGCCCCCGAGCGATTATCGGGAATTCGTCAAGTGGCGTACGACCGGTGAATTGCCCGACCAGAAGGTAGAAACATCCGCGGCCGCGGTTGAAGAACCGCCGGTCAAAACCGACCCGGATTCGGACACGGACGACACTCAGGAAACAGGGGACACAGAAGAAGACGACGACGACACCGCCCCGCCCTCTAAAGGCAAAGGCGGATCGCGGCAGCGGCGTATCGACAGGCTGACACGGGAAAACGAGGAGTTGAAGCGCCAGGTGGCCGAGCAATCGGTGAGGCCGGCGCAGGATAAGCCCCCGGAACCCGCCAAACCCGCCGCCGCCGGCAAGCCGAAGCTCGAGGATTTTCGGACGCTCGAAGCGTACCAGGAAGCTCTGACGGACTGGAAAATCGACGAACGCGAGCGCAACCGCAAAGAGGCGGAAGCGCGGACGGCCGCCGAGGAAGCGGTTCGCGCAGAGCAGGACGGCTGGGCCAAGAAGGAAAAAGCCGCCCGTAAAGCGCACACGGACTACGACGACCTGATGGAGACGATCAAGATCCCGGTTGGGCCGGGAGTCTTGGCCGCGCGACAGGCGATGCTCGAAGACGAACACGGCGCCGAACTCCTGTACCACCTCGCCAAGCATCCGAAAGAACTCGAACGCATCGCGGCGCTGCCGCCGGCGAGCGCGGTGCTCGCCGTCGGACGGCTGTCGGCATCGCTTGAATCCCCTGCCACTGAAAACGGACAACCCAGAAT
>JBAVAV010000731.1:0-5521 GCA_049585895.1 Candidatus Sulfotelmatobacter sp.
AACGAAGCCAGGACGCGCCAGCGGCGGAGGCGGCGACTGACAGGACTGCCATTGAACCCAGTCAGTTCGAGCCGGACTAGGAGCAGGCCGGGAGTGGTTCCGGAGTACACAATGAGCAGATATTGACATGCGATCCAAAACAGAGCAGCGAGCCCAAGGACGAGACCAAGAATCTGAAAATCCGGTGGACGGACGGCGGCAACTTTCCAGAAAACGAAGCCGAAAAGAATGCATGCGGCGAACACGATCACCGCGTCGAGCGCGGCGCCGATAATACGCCGGAGCAAAGGCGCGCTTTGCAGAGGAATGTCGATGCCCGGACGCTTCTCCGCCGCTTGTTTCTCCGGGCCCTCAATGATAATTCCGCCCAGGGCCGGAGGCGGCGGGGCCAGCACCGGAGCCTCCAGGATGCGGGGCCGATCGGTCACTGGCTCGGCTAGCTCGTCGAGCGGGGCAGGTGGCGCCGCCGACGACCGAGGGAATTCAATAATCCTTGCCGTCGTCTGGGCTGCTGTCTGCGCCGGGACGGGATCTATAGCCCGGCCAGGGGCATGTGGCGAGTCGCCGGGCAATTCACCGCTTCCAAAAACCGCGGCCTGCTCGTTGAGGCCCGGCTCCAATGGCGCCGGCAAGAGAGCGTCGATCTGGGGGACAGCGCTTTCGAAAACACCATCCAGAGCCAAAGCCTGACGAGAGGACGAACCTGGCACTGGCGGATGCGCTTTAGATTCGGCTAAGCCAGCGCGATTAGATTCTTCATCTTCAAAACGCAATCGCAGCGAAGGATACCGGTCGGGACGCGGTTTACGGCGGGCTTGGTAGCGACTGAGCCTGGCAGCCACTTCCTGTCGCCACCCCGAGGAATCCTGAGGCAAGGAATTGACGGCGTCCTCACGCTCGTCGCTATCGGGTGCAGGCCCGAAGGTTGCGGACCAGTTGGGCTCTTCAACGATTGACGCCGATGCTTCCTGCGCCATCGTCGCTGGATCACCTCTCTGGAACCAAACTTCGAGGCTCGCCACGAAGCGTGGTTCCCTCGGACCAGGGGGGTCGGGACCGATCAGAAGACGTTCCGCGGCGGCGGAATCCAGCTCGCGCGGATTCGCCGCTCCTGACTCTGGGCAAACATCGGGCAGCCACCGCGGGGAAGCAGCGGACGACACTTCGACGCAACGGCAAACGTCACCACAGAGCGGACAAGGCATGAATCCCAGTCTTGCGAAATCTCACAAACGTGAATTTCAGAAATACAAACTACGAAACAAATCTCAGAAATCGGCGAAACGGCCAACCGCGAAGAGAACACCAGAATCTCAGTGTTTCAGTGCCTTTGCCTCTCAAGCCATAGCCGTGCTAAGGTCACGACGACTGCAGCCGGCTCCGACAATGTGCGCGCACTTCCGATGATCTTGTTCGCATGATCTTGTTCTGATAATTCAGTTCCGATGAGCCTTCGCAACAGATTCCTTATCACGGCGGCGTGCCTTTGTCACCTGCTTCTCGCCCTGCCCTTAGTTACCAGCCAGTTGCGCTCCAGTGACGTTCCTCCAGCGCTTCAGACATCCAAGCCGGCAAAATCGGACGCCACGCAGCCAAGTCCCTGCGCTATGGCGGCTCAGAGCGAAGCCTCCGATAGCCCGACGATCTGCGCCATTGAGCAAGAGAAAGACGGCTCCGTCTACAAGTTGCACGGCGCGGTGGAAATCCATTACGGAAGCTACGTCCTTAAAGCGGACGAGGCTACTTACAACTCCGACACGGACGAGGCAACCGCCAACGGGCACTTCGCGCTCGATGGTGGACCCAACGATGATCACATCCGCGCGTCGCGCGGCACTTATAACCTCAGCCTCGAAACCGGACGTTTCTATGACGTGACGGGAACCGTGGGAATCCGTTTCCGCGGAAACCGCGTGATCGCCACTGCGCCCTCAAGCTTCGCGTTCAACGGCAAACTCGTCGAGAAGACCAGCCCTGATTACTATCTCGTCTCCGACGGCATGGTCACGACTTGCGAAATGCCCCGCCCCAAGTGGCAGTTCAACGCCCGCAAAGTGGTGGTCGATGTGGGCGGCAACGCCAGGATCTACCGCAGCACTTTTCTGCTGCACGGTTTTCCCGTTCTGTACTTTCCTTTTGTAACTCACCCCGTGGAACGCGACGCGCGAGAATCCGGTTTTCTGATGCCGTCGGTGGGGCGCTCCACGGCAAAGGGATACATCGTGGGTGACGCCTTTTACTGGGCGATCAATCGCATGATGGACGCTACGGCCGGCGCGGAATATCTTTCCCTTCGTGGCTGGTCACAACGGGGAGAGTTTCGCGCCCACCCCAGCGAAACCTCCTACGTGGACCTGAACTACTTCGGAGTCGTGGACCGCGGAATTGGCTCCCCGCCGGTCCGGCAAGGGGGACAGAATGCGAGGCTGAACGCGGAAGACACTTTCGGTAACTTCAGGGCCGTCGCGAACATCGACTATTTAACCTCGTTTCTTTTCCGCCTCGCATTCAATGAGGTCTTCAGCCAGGCGGTTTATTCTGAAGTGAAGTCGCAGGCGTTTCTCTCGAAGTCGACGGACGGATTCAACCTGAGCGGCTTCGTGGAACGCTATCAGAACTTTCTTAGCACGACTCCTGGAGATGTGATCACGATTTCGCACGCGCCCAGCCTGGACTTCTCCAGCATTGACCGGCCCTTGTGGCATACGCCCTTTTATTGGTCGGTTGATGCTTCCGGCACAGGTCTGGCGCGCAGCGAACCGGGAGTCTGCTCCGCCGCGCTCAACGGGAGGTCGCCGGTTTGCACACAGCCTTTCCGCACCGGAAACCTGCTGGGACGTTTCGACCTGAATCCGGAGATTTCCCTGCCGTTGTGGTTTCGAGGGTGGTCGTTCCGGCCGGAACTCATATTGCACGACACATATTACACAGCGCGGCTCGGCCAGCAAGAGGAAAGCGGTTTTGCTGCAAGGGGCATTGCCGTTAGCAACCCGATCAATCGCCAGGCTTTGGAAACGGCGGCTGAGGTGCGTCCGCCCGCGCTGGAGCGCGTGTTTGGTACAGAGTTTTTGGGAAGAAAGTGGAAGCACGTGATTGAGCCACGTGTGGCGTACCGTTTCGTAACTGGAGTTAATAACTTCTCGAACACGCTGCGTTTCGATGAGCGCGACCTGCTGACCGACACCCATGAAGTGGAGTACGGCCTGGTGACTCGGCTGTATGCACGGCGCACCGCGTCCAAGCCGGAGGATTGCCTGACCGTCTTAAGGTCGCTGCTGGTCGGTGGCCCTGCCCCGGAGGCGCGGATCCCCTGGCAGCGCCCGGACCCTACGGCCAATCCAGCCTGCCCCGCCGAGCCGCCGGTGCGGGAGCTTGTGACCTGGGAGCTTGCCCAGAAGTATTTTATCGATCCCACCTTCGGGGGTGCAGTCGTTGCGGGTCAGCGCAACGTGTTCGCCACGAGTGTAGACCTGACGGGAATCGCGTTTATCACGGAACCACGTCGTCTTTCGCCCCTCGTTTCCCGCTTGCGCGTGGAAACCAGCGCGCACACGGACGCCGAGTGGGATCTGGACTACGACTTTCAGCAGGGCAGGGCCAGCGCGAGTACTTTGCTGGCGAACTACCATGTGGGGCCGGTGACGGTGGGTGGCGGAGACGCAATTCTTCAGATCCCGGCTCCGGTGGCGAATGCTACGCCTCGCTTCAACCAATTCCGCGCCGCCCTGGGATACGGCCAGCTCAACAAGCGAGGCTTTACCGCGGCCACCAGTTTCGGCTTCGACGCCGAAACCAGGTCGCTTCAGTTTGCCACGGCGCAGACTACCTACAATTGGGATTGTTGCGGTTTAACCCTGGAATACCGCCGCTATGCAATTGCCAACGTGCGCGATGAGAGTCTTTACAGCTTCACGTTTTCTTTGGCCAACATCGGCAGTTTCGGCAACCTGCGGCGGCCGGAGCGGCTGTATTAGCAGCGCCGTTGCGCCGGGTTTAGTGGCAAGAATGCCTGATACCATAGATCGCATGCCGGAAGCGGAATCCGAGCTTAACTCGAAGCATGCCTTGCTGCAATCCCGTCTACGCCTGTTCGGGAGCGTTCTGGTGGCTTATTCCGGCGGTGTGGATTCGGCATATCTCGCCTGGGTTGCGCATCAAACGTTGGGAGAAAACATGCTGGCTCTGATTGCTGACTCTCCCAGTCTGGCCCGCGCGCAACTCGCTGACGCCATCGCTTTCGCCAGGGAAGAAGGTTTTCCTCTGGAAGTGATCGCAACGTCGGAGCTTGATCGCGCGGGATATGCACGGAACGATTCTCAACGATGCTTCCACTGCAAAGATGAGCTGTTTCTCGTCATGGAAAAACTCCGGCTGGAACGCGACTTCGACGCGATCGCCTACGGCGTCAACAGCGACGATCAAGGCGACTTTCGTCCCGGACAGCGGGCCGCGCGGGAGCACCACGTGGCGGCTCCCTTGCTGGATGCAGGGCTGTCCAAAAACGAGATTCGCGAGCTCGCGAGGCTGGCGGGGCTGCGGATTTGGGACAAGCCCGCATCCGCCTGTCTTTCTTCGCGCATTGAATATGGCCGTCCGGTTACGCCCGAGGCCTTAACTGTCGTTGACAGGGGCGAGGAAGCCGTTCGAGCACTGGGCTTCCGGCAGTTCCGCGTCCGCCATCACGGGGAGACGGTACGGATCGAGATTGCTCCCGATGAGTTGCCCCGGGCGCTGACCCTGGCAATGGCCGCCGAGTTCACACGAATCTTCAAAGCGCTGGGCTTCAAGTTTGTAACCCTTGATCTGGAAGGCTTCCGCTCCGGGTCAATGAACAGCCTGTTGACCGCGGACGATCTGCAGAGGCGCGCGGGCTAAGCGCGGCGCACCGGGCTGATCCACGTCCGGCTGTCTGCCGCTGTGAGATAATCACGTTTTACCTTGCAATGTTGAGGCGGTTTCTAGTGAGTCTAATCCGACGCTGTTTCGTTCTCCTAGTGGTCATTTGCCTGGGCTGCTCGGCTCAGTCCGTCCCTTCCGATCTGGCCCAGAAGATTGAGCGCCACGTACGTTCCTATTACAAGATTCCAGCGGAAGTGCAGGTTTCGATTGGCCCGCTTTCGCCCAGCAAAGATTGGCCGAACTACGACTCGGTGACGGTGTCGGTCGACGGTGCAGAAAGAAAACAAGATCTCACGTTTTTAATTTCCAAAGACCACAACTCAATGATGCGGATGGTCAAGTTCGACCTGAGCAAAGATCCCTTCGCCGAACTGATGAGCAAGATCGATGTCACGGGGCGGCCAACGCGTGGCGCCAAGGCATCCAAGGTTGTGGTGGTGAATTTCGACGATTTCGAATGCCCCTTCTGCTCCCGCGTGCACGAAACACTGTTTCCCGAACTATTGAAGGAATACGGGGATCGCGTCACTTTCATCTACAAGGACTATCCCCTGAAAGAGATTCACCCGTGGGCGACGCATGCCGCTGTGGATGCCAATTGCCTGGCCGGCCAGAATGGTGA
>JBAVAV010000732.1:0-1889 GCA_049585895.1 Candidatus Sulfotelmatobacter sp.
CCGAGCTGGTGGAGTACTTCCTCGAGTATTACAACCGCAAGTTCAATGCGCGGGCCAAGCCGATCTCGAACGATTTAATGGGTGTGTTGGGAAAATATTACTGGCCAGGAAACGTCCGCGAGCTGGAAAACCTGATGAAGCGGTATGTAATCCTGGGCAGCGAAGAAGTGGTCGCCGCCGATTTACAGCCGCGTCAACCGGATTTCTTCAACGCCGATATTCCGCTCGACGGGCCGATTTCGCTGAAAAAAATAACCCGCCAGGCAGTCCATGAACTCGAACGCAAGATCATCCTGAAAGTGCTGCAGAATTGTCACTGGAATCGCAAGCAGGCAGCGCGTGCCCTCAGCATCAGCTACCGGGCGCTGTTGTATAAGATCCGTGACGCGGGTTTGCCTTCCAACCGGGTCGCCCGCAGCAAGCCAGCGCAAGAATCCGCGAACCAGGCGATTGCCGCCGACTAAATCCCCCCAGCTAAAGCCGCTCCAATGCGTGCGGACTTCCCACGGTTCGCCTCCAACCTTATCCCGGCCTGCCCACCAACCACAACAGGGCTACGACGGAAATACAATCCAGCAGACCGAGCAGGAACAGAAACGATTGATGGTTGCCGCGAAGGGGCGATTTGCGTCCTATCTTTTTGAGTAGACCCTCAGAACTCAGACCGGCCCAGAAGCAGGCAAAAGCCCAGGCGTTCCAAACCAATGGCGACGGGACACGAAGCACCCGGTGCAGAAGAAAGCCCGATGGATCAACGGCGCTCAGCAATACCAGCAACGGCAGAGCAAGAAGAACAGCATAGAGCGCGAAGATGCAGAAACGATCCGCCGCTACCGCGGGACGCTGTTCGGTCTCGATTTTGGAACGAGCCTGCTCATACGTGATTAGTTCCAGTGACGGGGGAGAATAGACTTTCTTGCGGCGTGCTTGCTTCATTCCGTTCCTCTTGCTGACCACCGTGCCAAGACATGAAACTCGGGGATGAAAAACGAAAGAACTGCATTCGGTAGAAGGGTGGTAACGATGGCTCCCAACCACACCCACCAGTCGCGAGGCCCGGCGGCGCTCAGCCGCTCGGGAGTCGCATCATGGGCAAACCGCTTGGGAGTGGGGTGCGGGGAGCGAAGAAAATGCAGAATGCGCTGAGAAGCCGACCACAATTTGCGAAGTGGCTGATCTGGCGCGGAAGCACCAGTGGGATGTGCGGAATTTGTGCGGCTAACGGTTGCGGACGCCACTTGCCGAAACTCCTGGCGTTTTTCCTCGACAGCCATCGTCCAAGCCGCACGCCTGGACAACGCAAAAAACAGACTTCCGCATGAGCCCGGGGTCAGAAGCGGACAACAGCAGCTTCGCTCCCTATCGCTGTCGAACCTCGAAACGACGCCCCGCCGTTTCGTGGCACACCGGAGAACGCACCCCGGTGAACCGCCCTGATTGCAAGTCAAACAAAATCTCGCCGGGGCGTCAATCCTAATCTTCCTGTAGAGCCTTGAATCTCACGTGGAAGAGGGCTGCTACTCACGCCGCAAGCAGCAGGGATGAAGATTACCCGCGCAATTCCGACAGGGCTTTGCGCGCGTCAGGATAGTTAGGGTCTAGCTTCAACACGCGCTCGAGTTGCTGGCGGGCTTGCAGAGGCTGCTTGCTGCGCTGATAGGCGAGGCCGAGGTGATAGTGCATGGTAGGGTCGTCCGCTCCGCCGCTTTTTTCGTTCAGCCGCAGGGCTTCCTGGAACATTTCAATTGCGGACTGGTAGACGCCTTTCTGATAGTAAGCCCAACCGAGAGTGTCGGCGGCGTTGGGTGAATTGGGCATGCCACGGCGCGCGGTTTGGGCCATGGCGAGTGCAACATCGATGTTGCCGCCTTGCTGCAACATCACGTAGG
>JBAVAV010000733.1:0-12489 GCA_049585895.1 Candidatus Sulfotelmatobacter sp.
TGCGTGGTTTGCTCCCGCGACGGTGAGCAACCACGATAAACAGCCGCTGCTTGCCCTCGCATTGGTTGGAGGAAATATATCGAGGATCTAAAGCAGAAATCGAGCAAAAGGACTCATCCGTGATCACGTTAGCAGGTCGTAGGGGAACTCAAAAGTCTCTTCCAACTGCTGTTCGAGATCATCGGCGCGGGAGGTTCCAAAAAGGGAGGGGGGCTGGCCCACCTTTGATTTTCTAAAGCTGCGCGCGCGATGCAGCCGAGAGCGAGAGGAGTTTGACTTTGACGGACTGTGCCGGATGCTCGCTCCCGCTCCGTTCTTTCAAGCGAACGGTATTACTTTTGGGGACCCGGCCCAGCCTCACCCCACGACAGACATCTCCCTATGCTGTTTGCGGGTGGGTCTCACTGTAATCTCCACATCCTGTCCCAGCGCGGTGAGAAACTCCATGAGGCGCTCCACTGAAAAGCTGCCCGGGCGGATGCGCATGAGCGCGGAGAGTGGGATTGCTCGATGCCCAGGATCTTGGCGGCCCGGCCTGCGTCAGGCCCCGCGCCTTCACGAGCCGGTAAATCTGAAGCGTGAGCCGTGCTTTCAAAAGCTCCTGCTCAGGGTGAGGAAGACCAAGGTCGGCAAAAACGTTCCCGCTACTTTTTTCGGCGCGGATTTTCTTCGACTTCGTGCCCTTATTAGTTCTCATGGTGATGTCAATTCTGCGCGATGCAGCCGGGGGGACTACGGCGAGGGATCGATCAGCGGCCTTTCGAGATTTTTCAGCCGGTCTGACACGGATTCGACTTCGGCGTCCAGCGCGCGAAGCGCTGCGGCATGGCTCTTCTGACGCAATTCGACCGGGGATGCCCACTTGTGAAACTCGGTCAGCAAAGTGGTTTCAACCTTCTCTAACCGTGCGCTAATCCACTGCTTGTCTTCTTCCGTCAGCACATCCCAATTATAGGGCAAACGCCAAACCTGATCGCAACGTTTTCTCGCGGGCCGCGCGGCCCAAAATTCTCCACAGCCCCATGTGACATATGACCTTGCGCACAGCCTCCGCTTCGTTCCATCATTGTCCCAGCAAAGGCAGTACACCAAGCAATAGCGACAAGGACGCTCGCGGCCAAAAATCGGCCCGTAAGTCCTGTACCGTCTAGATTTTGCGGAATTATCCACTTGACATACCCAGACCAATTTGATAGGGTATGAGCATGAAAGCCGCGAAAACCACCCCACAGCATGAGCTTTTCACAAACGAAGAAAAGGCTATTGAGTTCTGGGAGAAGAAACGCTGGCCCGATGGCCCGATCTGCCCGCACTGCGGTCTAATTGGCGAAGCCTACAAACTGCAAGGCAAGAGCACTCGCCCCGGCCTGTGGAAGTGCAAAGGTTGCCGGAAGCCGTTCACTGCGAAGATGCGCTCCATATTCGAGGACTCGCACATTCCGATGCACGTGTGGATGTATGCCGTTCACCTGATGTGTTCGAGCAAGAAAGGCATGAGCGCGTATCAGTTTCATCGCATGACGGCAACGTTCTACGGCCACAAGGTTTCCTATCGCACAGCTTGGTTTATGTTTCACCGGATTCGATTCGCAATGGCGCAGCATCCACTTGTCGATAAACTGAGCGGCACAATCGAATGTGACGAAACCTACGTTGGCGGCAAGTTGCGTGTCGGATCGTACAAGCCACGGGCGTACATGAAGGATCGCGGCGAGAAACGAAAATATCCCTCTGTGACTTCCAACAAGGCGGCTGTGTTTTCGGTTCTACAGCGCGACGGCGCGGTTCGATCCCGGCATGTAGAGCGTGTCACCGCAGACAATCTCAAGCCGATCATCGAAGAAATGATTGCCGATGATGCGCAGATAATGACAGACAGCTCCACAGTTCTCGCTGGTGCTTTCGCTGGTCGCACGCACGATCAGGTAAACCACGTGGCAAAGGAGTACGTTCGGTACGAAAACGGAAAGTGCATCACCACAAATTCAATAGAAGGCTTTTTCAGTTTGCTCAAGCGGGGCATCTACGGCACGTACCATCAAGTTGGAAAGCCCTATTTACAGCAGTATTTGAATGAATTTGATTTTCGGTATAACAGCCGAAAGGCCACAGATGCAGAACGTACAGAGATGGCCATGAAGGCGACGGAAGGCAAGCGACTTACTCTTCGCAAGCCAGTTGAGCGAGTACAATGAAATGGTCCCCGCGCCGGGGTTCGGACCCGGACGGCATTACATGCCCGTAGCGCCCAAGGCTACTGCGTCTTCCAATTCCGCCACGCGGGGATTCTCCAAACTTTCGTGTTAACGTCATAGTCAATTGTCAAGTTGGCAGAATTGCGCTATCCTAGAAGCGACACGAGGGTAATGGGGACAGGCCCCGCCGCGCTGAAACGCGACAGGGCCATCCACTAAGGCAACCGAAAACGTTGGACCGTTCTCGATTGCGAGATGCGCCATATAAACCATGGAGCACCTCCTTCTCTCCGAGCCTTTTTTCTGGCCGGGAGCCTGTAAAAACCCTCCGGATGGGGTCACCCAAAGGGTGACCCCATTGTCATTGCGTCAAATGTGCTGCCTTATGCTCCTTAGACTTCGCCGTCAGTTTCAGCGATGCCTGGTTAGATTTCGGCTTCCAATTCGGATTGCGCTTCATCCGAGCGCTCCCTGATAAATGCTCAGCCGGGATCGAGAACACGTACATGTTCTCATCTTCGTTCCACTCGATTTGGTACGAACGGGTTTTATCCCAATCGTAGTTGATGAAGCGGAAAAAGGTCACGGCCGAGAATCCGGCAGCATTGTGAGTGGAAGAATAGCTAAGCTTGTAAGCCCGCGTATCCTTTTTGGTGATTGGCTTGATCCCGACCCGCCGAACATCCTTGTCCCACAAGAGCAAGACGTGCTCAATAGCATTTTCTTCGAGACGTTTACCTGCTATTTTGTTGAGTGACATGCGTCCTGTAGCCATTAGCGTGACCATCGGGTCTCCGGTACGGACTACCTGTCTAGTAAATATCTCCCAAGCCATATATCCCTCCGAAGCCGCTGGATGCGGCGTGATGATTGAACTGGGCTTGTATGTGCGTTGGACCGCAACAGAATCATACTACAAAATGGGTTTGCTGGGAAGTCTTTTCAATAGTGACAACTACGGAGTTAATTGAGCCAATGATTAAACGACAGTCGAGGAACCCTAGGAACCTTGCAGGACGGCGTGGCGACCCAGTTTCGTTGCACCCGTTAAGCTTTGAGGATGCAGTTGCGGGGCTGGCGCAAGTGAAGCCGCCGGAGCCGAAAAAGAAAAAGCCCGAAGCCGTACCCAAGAAGGGCAAATAGGGTGGTAGTGAACAGTGCGCTGCTTAGGATTGGTCTTTGGCAATCACTCGGCGGTCGCGGTGCGGTTCGCTGCGCAGCTCGCCAGTGACAAGCTTGCACCTCTCTCCCGCCTCAGCGCCACAAGTCGGACAAGGGATGGTGAGCGTCGAAACGACTCCCAAGCGGCGCTCTTTCGCCTCCAACATGTCATTTATCTGCTTCACCAGCTCCAGCAGCTTTTTGCCGTCTTGCTCGACTGCTGCCTGAGCGCAGAGTTCTTCCCAGTGTTCTTTATTTTTTCCTTGCATACGGAATGGGAGTCTAGCAGGTCGCTGGGGAATTGTCAGTCCTGAGAGTGCATTGCTCATTGACGCAGTTAATCTCAATCAAGCCCTGTCACGGCAATCTCATCCTGCGATTCTTCATCTGGGTATGTCAAGTGGATAATTCCGAGATTTTGACTTCTAAGTCCTTTGCTCTGGAGATTTTGCGGGCCAAAACGTGCCTAACCCGATGATTCTGAACATTGAGGGGGGAGGGGGGATACCCACGAAGGGTACAGACCGGGCGCATGCCTGACAAAACAGACGGGGCAGATTGCTGACACTTGGGATCGATTTTAAAAGGCGTATGCAAAAACGGTATGCCTTGGAAACCGAGCAGTGTGATGGAAGGGAAGGTACGTTTGTCTTGGTGTATGAACAGGATAAGCTGCAAGTATTTTCGAGAAGATTCCGAACCGGGGAACCGAGAACTGACGGTTGGCAACTGGCGGCTGCCCTTAAGCTCCCGTCGCGGCGTGGTCGGCCATGCGCTGCTTATTATGGCGCAGCGCGACGGTCATGTAAGCATTGCCCATGGAGGTCTCGAAGCACATCATTACCGCTTCGACGTCCTCGCTGCTCTTATCGCCCTCGTCGGCGGTCACCAGAACAGGAGGATGCACGCGGAAGTGAAAGCCCTGGTCATTGAGCGCCGAGATGGCGTTGCCCACGACCTGATTGGCCAGTTCGAAGATGGTTTCCTTGACCAGCGAGTCGGATTCGGGAAGCTGGACGCCGGCGTAGTGGCTGGCCACACGCACCGCGGTCTGCGGATCCAGGTCCAAAACGATGCGGCCCTCGATGTCGCCGCTGACCGCGACCATGCCGGCCACGCCCTTGCGGCGGTAGGCCTCTTCTTCCATCGAGAGATTCACGACGTTGGTGGTTCCCTGTAGACCTTGCGACAACACGGCGTCGGCCGCGTTGATGAAAGGCTGAATCAATTCCATCTTCATGCGACTAGGCCCCCGAGCTGGCGGCGCTGGCCACCGCGCCGTCCTCTCCCAACACGTACTTAATGACTTCATACAGAACTTCAGGCTTCACCGGTTTCTGCACGAAATGGCGCGCGCCCCGTTGCAGCGCGGCCACAATGTTTTCCTGATAGCCCACCGACGATACCATAACGATGCGCGCCTCCGGGTGGGCCTGAACGATTCTCTCGGCGGCTTCGATGCCTTCCATTTGCGGCATGGTGATATCCATCAGCACGATGTCCGGGTTTGTGCGCTCGAACTCGCTGATCGCGGTCAGACCGTCTCCGGCCTCGGCGGCGACCTGGCCGCCGAAGGTCTCGATCATGCGGGCCAGGTTCTTGCGCGCGAATACGGAATCGTCCACGATCAAGTACCGCACAGCCTGCCCGTCTTTGCTGCGCTTTACTGCTGAAAACTGCTCCATAACCAGCCTCCCATCCAAATTCCTACCATGGCGGCTTCCCGTCCGCCACATGACACAGGTCTTGCGACCCGTCCCCAAAAACCGTTCAGCGCCCGGCGTGAAACGCTTTACCAGGGCCGTTTTCCCCGCGGCCGTCGTTGCGGACACACATTGCCAACACGGCTGCGGACAGTGTTTCCAAGCCCACGACGCGAGTAACGTAACCTCGCTCGATGGCGGCTTTGGGCATGCCGTAGACCACACAGGAATCCTCGCTCTGGGCCATCGTCATCCCGCCGGCGTGCTTCATCGCGCCCAGACCCTCGGCGCCATCGTCGCCCATGCCGGTCATCAGCACGCCGACCGCTTGCGAACCGAACTCCTCGGCGACACTGCGGAAGAGAACGTCGGCGCTGGGACGGTGCCCATTCACCCGCGGCTCATCGCTGAGAACGGCCACGTCGCCTATGGGCAGCCGCTTCACTTTCATATGGCGGCTCCCCGGACAAATAAGCACACGGCCGGCTTGCAATGCGTCCCCGGATTGGGCTTCTTTTACCTGCAGGGCGCTCAGTTCGTCCAACCGGCGCGCGAACATCTCGGTGAAGCCCTCGGGCATGTGCTGTACTACCAGAATTGTTCCCGGAAAATCTCCGGGGAATTGCGCCAGCATGAATTCCAGCGCTTGCGGTCCGCCGGTAGAAATTCCAATCGCCACCACTTTGCTCGGCGCCTGCGCCAACTTTCCGGCCGCAACTTTTGTTGGACGCGCGTCAGTTCCCACCCTCAATCCTGGGCGGACCATCTTGCACTCGGCCGCGGCTTTGATTTTGGCAATCAGTTCCGCTGCGGTTTCGCCCATGTGGGCCGAAGCGTCCTTGGGCTTGGCCACAAAGTCGAAGGCGCCCCAGCCCAGCGCCTTCATGGTGAAAGATGCCCCTTCGGTGCTGTGCGAACTGACTACGATGACTGGCATGGGTTGCCGGCGCATGATCTCCCGCAAGGTTTCGATCCCGTTCATGCCCGGCATTTCCAGATCGAGCGTGACCACATCAGGCTTTAGATCCTCGATCTTCTTGAGGCAGAAGTTTCCATCCATCGCGGTGCCTACTACGTCGATGGACTCATCGGCCGCAAGCATCTGGGGAATGAGCTTGCGCATCAATGCGGAATCGTCGACCACCAGCACGCGGATGTTCTTCATGCCTGGCCTCCGGCCGCGCCGAGAGCAAGCCGCATGCGATCGGAGTGGGTCAGCAGAAGTCCGGAATTGGCCAGACCTGCCTGTTGCGGCCGCGACCGCGTAACGTGTTCGACCACCGCCGGCAGATTCAGGATAAGCACGACCCGGCCATCGCCCAGGATGGATGCACCACTCACCAGATCGGTGGAAAATGTCTGATCGTCCAGTGCTTTAATGACCAGTTCTCCTTCGCCCTCCAAAGCATCGACGATCATCCCAAACCTCTTTTCGCCGACCGTGATCACGAGGACAAAGAGCTTGTGCGATTGGTGGTCCGCATCCACCGATGGCGCGCGTCCCAGGCGAAGCAGCGGCAGCACCTGATTACGCAGTCGCAGGACCTCGTAGTTATCCACCTGGTGAACTTCGGATTCCCGGGTGCGCGCGATCTCCACCACCGCGTTCAGCGGGATGGCGTACAAGCGCTGCTCCACCCAGAACAGAAGTGCCTTGATGATGGCCAGGGTCAGAGGCAGCTTCAGCCGAAAAACTGTGCCCTGGCCGGGGCGCGTTTCCACCTGAACTGTGGCCTTGAGCCTTTGCATTACGCTTTGCACCACATCCATGCCGACACCGCGCCCGGAGACTTCCGTCACCTGCTCGGCCGTACTGAAGCCCGGGCGGGAGATGAAATCAAGGGTTTCCGCCTCGGTCAAGCGGGAGGCTTCTTCGGCGCTGACCATTCCCAGCTGAATCGCCTTGGCGCGAATCTTTTGGGTATCGATGCCGCGGCCGTCGTCGCTGATTTCTACGATCACCTGGTTGCCCTGGTGAAAGGCATTCAAACGAATGGTTCCGCGCGGAGGTTTGCCCAACCGCTGGCGTTCCTCGGGTGACTCAATGCCATGGCTGACGGCGTTGCGCACGAGATGGGTCAAGGGCTCGGCAATCGCATCCAGAATGCTCTTGTCGAGGTCGGTATCCTGTCCGCTGAGTACCAGATCGACTTCCCGGCCGCACTGCCGCGCCACGTCGCGCACGATACGAGGGAAGCGCCGGAAGAGTTGCTCCACGGGTACCATGCGAATCTTCATCACCGAGCGCTGCAGATCGTTGAGTACACGCGCCTGGAACGCCATGGCATCGGCGAAGCGCCCACGCAGCAGGTCCTTGGGATGGCGCTGGCCAAATTCGATGAGCGCCTGCTGCAGCATAGACTTGCCGATAATCAACTCTCCTACCAGGTTGAGCACGCTGTCGATTCGGCCCGCATCCACGCGCAGGATGTTTTCCGCCAGAGCGTACGCCACCGGTTCAATTGCCGGCGTCACCTCCGCCGGGGTTTCGGCGGGTGCCGCAGCGGCCGCAGACTCGGGCCCGAAAGCCACCGAATGCTCTGCCTCTTGGGTTGAGGCCTTGGCCGGAAGGGCGGGCTGCATCAGCGTTACGCTGACGTCAGCCACGATGGTTGGAATGCGGCATTTGGCGGCAATCTGCTCCGCCGTTTGCCCGCTGGCCACAACGAATTCGACCTGCTTAGCCGCCGCAGGGGACTTTGCGTCCGGCCGCGCCACCGCAACTTTGCCTACACTGCTGATGGCGTTGTGTATCAGTTGCCGGCCGGCGATCGGCATGGAGCAGTGGGGATCGATTCTTACCATTACATGATACAAAGCAAGACCGGGCGATTGGGCCCGGACCATATCCAGTTTCTCGGTTTCGCTCCAGTCCTGGGCGGGCTTCCATTCGGGCTTCGCGCTGGTGGTTTGCCGCCGCGACTTCTTTACCGCTGGAACCGAGGTTAGCTCCTCAATTTTCTTTCGCAAGCTGGCCGTGCCGGGCAGCTTGGCGCCTCTGTGATACGCCCCGACCAGGGCTGCGAAAACATCCGCGGCGGCGAATGCAATCTCGGGCAATAGAGCATGCGAAGCTGCGCTGTCCAGCGAGAGGGCGTCCTCCAACTGGTGCGCGAGCTCGCTCAGTTCGCGAAGTCCGCAGGCCGCCGAGTCGCCCTTCAGCGTATGCACCGTCCTCCGGAGCGTACGCACTACCTCCGGATCGCCGGGATGCTTTTCCAGCAGCAGCGCCTGCTCGTTCAGGGCCTGCAGCAGTTCCTGCGAGGTCTCGAAGAAGAGCTCCCGCAGTTCCGCTCCACGCTCATCGGGAGGGTTCGTCACTCTTTCACCTCAATTCGCTGGTAGGCGGTCCCGCTGTCGCGATGCACCATTTGGAACTTCTCGGTCAGGCCCAACAAGCTTTCCGCATGGCCCACGAACAAATAGCCCCCCACATTCAGGCAGCGGTAAAACTTCTCGATCAGCCGCTTCTGCTCGGCCTCGTCGAAATACATCATCACGTTCCGGCAGAAGATGACGTCATTGCGCTGCGGAAGGTACTCAGTCTTGAGGTTGTGAAAATCGAAGTGGACTATTTCCTTCAGGGCTTTCTTGACGGCATAGCGATCGCCCACCTTGTCGAAATAACGCAGGCGGAAGGTGTAGTCCACCGAAGCCATCTGGTTCTCGCTATAAGTGGCTTCCTGTCCGGTCCGCAGCACGGAGTAGCTGATGTCGCTGGCCAGAATCTCCACCCGCCAGGGCGGGGGAATCAGAGGCTTGGGCAGCGGCGTTTCGATGGGCAGAGGATTGCGCAGATAGTAGTAGCCCAGGGCGTCAGAAGCGAGCATGGCCAGCGTGTAAGGCTCCTGCCCGGTAGAGCAGCCTGCGCTCCAAACCCGGATGTAATATTCGCGCCGCGCCTGCTTCTGCTTCAGCAATTCCTCCAGCACGTACTTCTGGAACAAATCCAGTTGCGCCTTGTGCCGGAAGAAGCTGGTCTCGTTCACCGTCAGGTTCTCCAGCAGCTTGGCCAGTTCCTGTTTGCCTTCCTTGCTGATCAACAGCCGGTAGTAGGAGTAGAAGGAATCGACGCGGCATTCCTTCAGGCGGCGCAGCAAGCGGTCTTGCAGAAAGTGGGTGCGGCGCTCGTCGAAGTGCATGCCGCACTCCTGATAAACCAGCGCCTGCAACAGCCGCAGTTCCGCATCCGTCAATATGGGAGCAGGTGCCGCTCCAGATGTACTCATGCGCTTTCTCGCTCCCGCTTGTTACTCAGAATTTCAGTTCGCCAGCACGCCATCCGCGCGCCTTAGCGGGCCGAGGCGCCGCGCGCTTCAGCTTTGGCTGGCGCAGGTCCGTCTGCCGCCGCACCCTGGACTTGTAACGCGCCCGGGGCCAGCAGTTTGCTCATGTCCAGCAACACCACCAAGCGCCCCTTGACCTTGGCCAGCCCGGTCACGCAATTCAATCCGCCTTCCTGAAAAACTGCGGGCGGAGCTTCTACATCTTCGGCTGGAATCTTCAGGACTTCCGACGCCGAATCCACGATCAGTCCGGCCAGCCTGCCGGAGTGCTCGACCACGAGAATGCGGTTGTGCCTTTTCAGGGCGGAGTGCTTCACCCCGAAGCGCTTGCGCAGGTCCATCACGGAGACGATCTTGCCCCGCAGGTTGATCACGCCTTCCAGGTAATCGGGCGCGTCAGGTACGGCGGTGATGTCGGGAACGCGCACGATTTCGTGCAGCGAAATAATGGGCACGCCGTAGGTCTCGCGCCCCACCTGGAAGCCCACGATATGGAATTCGCGGTTCATGGCTGGTCGCTACGAGCGCGTGGCCGCCGCCGCCCGGCGGGCGTGATGCGATTTCTCGTCCGCCGTCGCCTGCCGCGAGGCGGAGGCCTCATCCAGAGTGAAGCGGTCCATAAAGTCGAGCAGGCCGCGCGACATCTTTGACATCTGGTCCGACGAGGCCGCCAGCTCAGTCGAGCCCGAGGTGGACTGCTGCACCAGTTCGCGCATGCGCTCCATCGCCTTGACCACCGCCTGCGCGCCCGAGGCTTGTTCTTCGACCGCGGAGTTGATTTCGTGGGTGATCTCGTTTAGCCGGGTGGTGGCTCGGGCAATCTGCGAAGAGCCGTGCGACTGCTCGTTGGTGGCGGCGCCGATTTCCTGGGCGAACTTGTAGACCTCGGTGACCACGTTTGAAATCTTGCGCAGCGCCCCATTCAACTCGCCGCCCAGCTCCAGGCCTTCGTTCACGATGGTGGTCGAGCGGTCCATGTTTTCGACCGCCTTGCGCGCTTCTTTCTGAATGCTCTGAATGAGTTCGGAAATTTCCTTGGTGGACTGCGCGGACTTTTCCGCCAGCTTGCGCACTTCATCGGCGACCACCGCGAATCCGAGACCGTGCTCGCCGGCGCGGGCCGCCTCGATGGCAGCGTTCAGAGCCAGCAGGTTGGTCTGCTCGGCCAAATCGTCGATTACTTCGATAATCTTGCCGATATCGTCGGCACGTTGGCCCAGCGCTCCGATGATTTCTCCCGAGGAGGTGATGGTGGTGTTGATGCGGGTTAACCCGTCGGTCGCTTTTTCCATCGTAGTGATGCCGTTGTGCACCTCTTCGCGGGAGCGGTTAGAAATGTCGAGCAGCACCTTGGCGGTGTCGGCCACGCGCTGGATGGAAGCCACCATCTGATCGATCGAAGCGGAGGTCTCGCTGACGCTCGAGGCCTGCACCTGGGTGCTTTTCACCATGTTCTGCACGTTGACGCTCATCTCGTGCATGGTGCTGGTAACCTCGTCGATGGCCGAGGAAGCCTGCAGCCCGATCTTGGCGGAATCGTCGGATGCTCCCGCCACCTGACCGGAGGCGCTGGCCACCTGGGTCGAGGCATCGCGAACACTGCGCACCAGCCGTCCCAGACCTTCCACCATAAGCGCGAAAGCGTTGCCCAAGGTGTCGTGGGAAGAGCGCGGCTTCACTTCCACCGTCAAGTCGCCGCCCGCGATGGCCTCGGAGACGCCTGCCATCTCTTTCAGGTAGGTGACCATCTTGGCGAAGTAGCGAGCCAGTTCACCGATTTCGTCATCCCGATTCACGTCGATGTTGTGCTCCAGATCGCCGGTGTCGCCAATCTGCCGCGAAACTTTCATCAAGTTGGTAAGCGGGTCGGTAATCGATTTGGCGGTTCGGAACGCGATGATGATGCCCAGACCCAGCGCGACCAGCGTGCTGGTCACAGAGGCCAGAATGGTCAGCGTGCTGGCCGTCTCATCCGATCTGCGCCGCGCGTCGACCAGTTTGCGGTTCTCGCCGTCGGCCACATCCAGAGCGTCGGTGGAATTCTTTACCCAGGAGGAAGCGTCTTTTTGCAAGTAGTAAATCTGCAATTCGGCAACGGTGGCGTTGCCCGAGTCCACGTCGCGGCGTTTGTCGATCAGCGGTTGAGCGAATTCCTTGCCCCAGGACTGCTCCAGTTGTTGAACCTTGTTCAGCGCCGCTCTTTCCTGCTCCGAGTCGCCCAGCGCCTTGCCCTGCTCCAATTTGTCATTCAAGGCGCGCAGACCTTCGTTCATGCGGTCCACTTCACGGGTGTCGCCGCTAAGCAGGTAATTGCTCAAGTACAGGCGGTTCTGCATCATTTGAAAGCGCACTGCATCGGTGGCATCCGCCAGTTGGAGCGACGCCGCAGCCGCGGCCTTGGCCGTATGTTCGCGATGCACAGCCAGCAGGTTCACCAGGAACAGCACCACCACCATGGTGAGGATGATTCCGAAATTCATGTACAGCTTCTTGCCGATTGTCATGCGCTTGCTCCTCATGAACCTGGGCCTGATAAACCTGGGCCTGCCATCGACCCTCCTGCGCTACTGCCGGGGCTCGAACTTGATGTCCACCACACCGCTGCTTTCCGCCGTCCCCGGCTCGAATTTCCACTTCTTCACCGCTTCCAGCGCGGCCCCGGCCAGCACCGGGTGTCCGCCGATTATTTTTGCGTCTCTTATGCTGCCGTTCGGCGCAACCACCACCTCCACCTTGACGGTGCCGGAAAGGTTCATTTTTCGCGCCAGTTCGGGATACACCGGCTCTACTTTGATCTTGGCCCGGCGAACGGTGTCAATGTTTGCCTGCTGGGCTCGAACTTCGACTCCCGTCATACCAGCCGCGCTCAGCAACACTAAGAGCGCCGCGCAACTGCGCAGAGACACAGTTCCTCCCTAACAATCGGCAATAATCCCGGCAACCCTAGGAGAGCAACAGCGGGGCCACCCAGCGCGTCCGAAGAAAACCAAAGTCACTACGCCCATTTGATTGACCAAGAAAGACTTAGGCCGATCCCAGCGCTGGCCCGGGACTCCGCTTCCATGTCGAGGCCAGTCTCACACCGCTTTTTCCTGCTCCGATTCTCAAACTGAGATTACTGGAAGCTCTGGCGCACCAATGTTT
>JBAVAV010000734.1:0-4497 GCA_049585895.1 Candidatus Sulfotelmatobacter sp.
TGCTTACAATGTCCTCGTGCTGACTGAGCACCTGGAATTCGCGCCTGAACGCGATGCCGAAGTTTTCGCGACCGTTCCCGCCGCTCCGGCGGTCTTCCTGCTGCGGGGAGACGACGCGCAGGCCGAACCCTACGTCAGCAAGACGGCCAACCTGCGCCGCCGCCTGCAGCGGCTTCTCGGCCCGGTCGAAGAGCGGACCAGGAAACTCAACCTACGCGACCGGGTGCGGTCGGTCGAGTACACGCCCACCGGTTCCGATTTCGAATCCGGCTTCGTGCTCTACAAGATTCTGCGCGCGACATTTCCCAAGACCTACGGCAACCGCTTGCGCTTCCGGTTCGCACCGCTGGTAAAGCTGCACCTTGAAAATGAATATCCGCGGGTTTCGATCACCACGCGCCTGAGCCGGCTGGGCGGGCGATCCCTCTACTACGGCCCATTCCAATCACGCATGGCCGCCGAGAAGTTCATGAACGATTCGCTCGATTTTTTCAAAATGCGCCGTTGCGTGGATAATCTGCAGCCCGATCCCAAGTTTCCCGGATGCATCTATTCGGAAATGAAAATGTGCCTCGCACCCTGCTTCAAGGGCTGCACGGACGAAGAATATTCCGCGGAAGTCGGCCGCGTGCAGGCATATTTCGACTCCGGCGGAGAATCTTTGAGCCGTGAATTCTCGGCGCAGCGCGACAGCGCTTCGACGAACCTGGCATTTGAGGATGCCGCCGCAATCCACGCGCGTCTGGAAAAACTGAACCCGGTTCTTGGCCAGCTTCCCGAGATCGTCCGCCGGCTTGACCGTTTTGTTGCGCTGATGATTCAGCCTGGCAAAGCTCAGCCCAGCCAGATTGCGGAGTCGGTGAGGTTCTTTGGCATTGCGAACGGCAGCATCGCCGAGCCAGTTACGTTTTGCATCCAATCCGGCGAACACGCTAAATCGCAGTCAATGGAGTCGCGGATTCAGGGCGTCTTAAGTGCGACTCCACCGGCGAAGACCAAGTCCAGCCCTGAAATCATGGAGCACCTCGCCTTGCTCAAACGCTGGTACTACCGCAGCAGCCGCACCGGCGAAATCTTTTTCGCGGACGAGAATGGCGCTCTGCCCATGCGCCGCATTGTGCGCGGGATCGGCCGCGTGCTGAGAGGCGAGAAACCTGAGCAAATACCCGCCGCACAGGCGCCGGGGACTCAGGCAAATGGCGGATTGAATCTCAATCAAGCTGAACCGTCTCAGGAGAAACAGCAATGAAAGATTCACGCGACAAATCTCTGCGCGAACACCTGCGCGATCTGCTTTCTGGTGGCGGAGCCCCTGCCAAGTCTGAAGACGTGGTAAAAGACCTGCCGGCCAAGTTGCGAGGCGTTAAACCAGCCGGGATGCCGCATTCGCCGTGGATGCTGGTGGAACACATGCGCTTAGCCCAGTGGGACATTCTGGAGTTCAGCCGCAATCCGAAGCACGTCTCTCCAGCGTGGCCCGAGGGTTATTGGCCGAGCTCGGCTGTGCTACCGAGCGGAAGCGCGTGGGACAACTGCCTTAAGAAATTTAGTACCGATCTTAAGGCCATGCAGGCGCTGGTGATGAGTGTAAAGACGGACTTGTTCGCCAAAATTCCCTGGGGAGATGGACAGACTGTTTGTCGCGAAGCACTGCTGATGGCGGACCACAATGCCTATCACGTTGCGCAGATCGTCGACGTGCGACGATTGTTGGGCGCCTGGGACGATGAATGAAGAATTATTGGCAAATGCGAAATTCTAATGCGCGGCATTAGGCGTTCGTTTGCTCATGAGCCAGCGCAGCAGTTGAGTAGTTCCTACCACCGTCCCAAAGGCCAGCAGCGTGATCACGGGAGCAAAGCGATTTCCCAAGACTTCATGCAAACCGGGGGCATTGCCGGGCGTACCGACTTCCAGAGTTCCTCTCCCCACCCAGAGCCCAATTTGCTTCGGCATGAACGGCTTCAACAGCAGCGTAACGGTGAAAGCAACCCCTGTGCCGTAGCCCACGAGAGCGACAAAAAACACCATCATTCCTTTGAAACCGGTTTGCGCCCAGCGCCAACTGGTTCGCAGCAGGAGCCAGGGAGAAAAGCTGCGCCCGGCCCGGGCCAGCAGGAACTCCGTCCGATAACGCTCCGCCAGTTTCTGCGGCGAGCCCAAGGATGCCAGTACCCGCTCCACTGCAGCTTCGTTTCCGCGCTCCCCTGCCAACGAATCGGCAATGTGCGCTTCGATCTCGCACAAAATCTCTTCGCGCTCGGCGCTTGAAATCCCTCTTAATGCTGTTTGCAGTTCCATCAAGTATCGCCGGATCATGCTTTCCGCTGTCCCACGGTTGGTAATCATCGTTTCTTATCTCCTACAACGGGTTCCACCAGAACTGACAGGCCGGCCGAAAACCCATGCCACGCCTCCACCATTTCTTTGGTGCGCCGGCGCCCGGCCGAAGTCAGCCAATAATACTTCCGGGGATGTCCGGCCTCGGCCTCCACCCACTCGGACTGGAGCATGCCTTCGACCTTCAGGCGCGCCAGAATCGGATATACGGTTCCTTCCGCAACGTCCAGTTGTGATCTCTGAGACATCAAGCGCAGGATTTCCAGGCCATACAGACGTCTTTCCCACAAGCAGGCAAGAATTGCCATCTCCAGGCAGCCCTTGCGCAATTGAACCTCCCACTGCTGTTCGCGGTGTTCCCGTCCGTTATTACTGTTTATAGCCATATACCTTGCAATACATAGTATCATACCGGCAAAGCTATTGCTTGTAAAGCGCCTTGGAGGTTAATCGAGGGACTCCCCGCCGCGGTTAGCTGGGCTGCGAGAGCGCGGTCTTGGGAAAGTACACTGTTTCACGCGGTGTCCCCTGCCTTGGTTGGGCCCGCTTTCGGAATACGACTTTCACGCCCTCTCTCCACCGTTCGTCAATGCCCACGAACTCCCACTCGATTTCTGGCGAAATGTAGCGCAGAAGAACATCCGTGGCCGGATGCAGGTGCAGGGCCGGAGCCACCAGAAACAGCAGCGGCTTCTCGCTCGACAGTTCGCGGCCGTCGAAGTATCCGAAGCGGAGAAACTCGCCACGCGTATGATGCCATTCCACCCGCGACCAATAATCGAGCCCCTGTAGGGGCAAGTGAATATCTTCGTCAGCTTTCAACTCGACCACAGCCAGCCGTCCGTTGCGGGTGGTGGTGAGCACGTCGATCATGGCGCGGTCTGAAGCCGAGAACGCCGGGACTTGCGAATACAAACACGCTTGGTCCAGTCTCTCGTCCAACACGCTCACATCCCTCACCACCAGCGACTCCAGCCAGCGCTCCGGACGCAGCCTCCACAGGGGGTGGTGACGAGGGCCGTAGGGATGGCGAACGTCTCGCACGCAGTTGGAAAGTTCGGCGAAGGCAGCCGCGTTGCTGTCTTCTACAACCCGCTCCTCCGCGCCCACGCCGAAAACAATTTCTTGCGTGTTGCGAAACGATCCGGGTTCGGCCCCCAGCCGCGCACGCGCGAACTCCAGGCCACGCCAGCGAAAAGCGACCTCCGCGGCAGAAAGCACGGCGACTTCGCAATTGGGCAGCAAGCCTCTGACGCGCGCGATCGACTCGGCAAACCGCTCTCGTGCTGCGCTTTCATCCGTGGCGTGGACCAGCCGCGTCACCACGTTACCGCGATCGGCGCAGTCGATTTCCACCAGCGCGTCGTGGCGCTCATCGAGTTCGTACAGGCGCCACTTGGCTGCGTCGCGATTCAGGTTCGCCATCCGTTCGCGCACCAGCGCCGAACTTTCCGGCGGCACCAACAGCGTGAGGCCTTCCACCACCAGCTTGCCAGCCTGCGCTTGCCGGCACACATCGAGCCAGAGAATACCGAAGGTAAGCGTGGCATCGATGGATGCCTGCGTCTCTTGCGCATTAACCCCCAGCACGGCAAAGGCGGAGCGGCCTTGCCGCAGCAATCCCCGGGTGTAAATCGGGCCGAAAGATTTCTCGAGATCCACGCCCGTCGTCAGGCGGGCGATGTGGAAAGTGGAAAAGTGCCGTTCCAGAACCCGCCGCAGTTTGTGCTCATACGCGGCACGCGCAATGCGCCTGGCGGTGGGAGAACGGCGGTCGCGTTCGCGGCAGATCTCAAGCTTCGTGGGACGAGCCTGCCCCAGCCGCTGCACCGCCAGCCGCAGCATCCCATTTTTTACCTCCGCGTCCAAAACCCGCCGGACCGCGTTCCGCTCCGCGGACCACAGATGAAGCAGGCATTTGTTGTATTCACCCGAAATCGAATACCTGGCCTGCGCCAGGTCAAAAACGACCGCGCCATTTTCGAGCACAACCGCGCCTGCGGCTTCATTAAGAAAATCCTGAACTGTGCGAGTTAAGGTTTCCGGCGTCACGGGCAGAAATTGTCTCGCTTGCATGACCCGGGCGTCTGTGACGAGTGACCATCGTCACCTTTTTGCTGTGGATGTTTTCCCCGCCACACCGGGAGTCCGCCGTGG
>JBAVAV010000735.1:0-2656 GCA_049585895.1 Candidatus Sulfotelmatobacter sp.
TGAATGCCTTGGTTGGGAAGGTGCGGCCGGGCGATTTTGGTGTGGACGTGATGCACTTGAACCTGCACAAAACGTTTTCTACGCCGCACGGTGGCGGCGGGCCAGGCTCCGGGCCGGTGGCAATCAAGAAGATTCTCGAACCATTTCTGCCCACGCCGGTCGTGGTCGCCAAAGCCGATGGCACGCTGGCCTTCGACTACAACCGGCCGCATTCGGTGGGACGCGTGCGGGCGTTCTACGGAAACTTCGGCATGTTCGTGCGCGCTTTGGCTTACATTCAGGCGAACGGCCCGGACGGTTTACGCGAAACTACGGAAGACGCCGTGCTCAATGCCAACTACATTCGCAAGGGACTCGAAGGCACATACGATCTGCCGTACTCCACCCCGACGATGCATGAAGTTGTCTTCAGCGACAAGTTGCAGGCGAAAAAAGGCGTGCGCACAATGGACATTGCCAAGCGCCTGATCGATTACGGCTTTCATCCCTATACGACGGCCTTTCCGTTGATTGTTCCGGGCGCGCTGATGATCGAGCCTACGGAGAGCGAGTCGATCGAGGAGATGGACTTGTTCATCGAGGCGATGAAGTCGATTGCGAAAGAAGTGGAAGAAGATCCGCAGATCGCGCTCGACGCGCCGCATTCCACGCGGATTTCCCGGCTGGATGAGACAGGCGCCGCCAGGAAGCCGGTGCTGCGATGGAAGCCTACCGCCTGATTGTTGACTGTTGATCGTAATTGGAAAATCCGTCGCAGCATTTTGGATCTTCAATTGACCATCAGCAATCAGGAATTCAACAATTGCCCCTCAGGGTGCCTCTGGTGTTTCTCCTCTGTGATCCTCCGTCTCCCCTGTGGTTAAATTCAGTGGTTGACTCCGACAAAGAAAACTCCTTCTGCGAGTGCGACAGGACTGTTCTCAAGTCCTGAAAAGCGCAACGCAATCGTCTGCCTGCTTCTTGCCATAATCACGCTGGCGCTCTACAACCCGGTCAACCGGCATCCGTTTGTGAACTACGACGATGACCTGTACGTCACCGCGAACCCGCACGTACGTCAGGGGCTGACCTGGACCACCTTCACCTGGGCGCTGACCTCGACCGAGCAGGCGAACTGGCATCCGCTGACGTGGATGTCGCATGCCATCGATTGCTCGCTGTTTCGGCTGAATCCAGCAGGGCACCATTTCACCAGCGTGCTCCTGCATGCTGTGAACGTGATGTTGCTGTTTCTCCTGCTGATGTATACGACTGGGCGCATGCGGCCAAGCCTGTTCGTAGCGGCGTTGTTTGCGGTGCATCCCATCAACGTGGAATCGGTGGCATGGATAGCGGAGCGGAAGAATTTGTTGTGTACCTTGTTCTTCCTGCTCACGCTGTGGGCGTACGCCTGGTACGCGCAAAAGCCGGACTGGAAGCGGTATTTGCCAGTGGTGACGTTGTTTGCGGCGGGGCTTGCCTCGAAGCCAATGGTGATTACGCTGCCCTTCGTGCTGCTCCTGTGGGATTACTGGCCGCTGGGCAGAGTTCGTGGGGTAAGTTCGGGCGGCGATTCCAAGGCGCAAGTTCCACTGTCGCGGCTCGTGCTGGAGAAACTGCCGCTGCTCGCGCTTTCCGCGGCCAGCGCGGCGATTACGATGGTGGCGCAACAGGCGGGTGGTGCGGTGCGTTCGACAGAAGAGTTTGCTTTGGGGGTGCGCGTCGAGAATGCGATCTCTGCCTGTGCCATGTATCTGTGGAAGATGGTCTGGCCGGTACGGTTGGCGCCGCTGTATCCGCATCCGGGGAGTTCGCTCGCCGCTTGGAAGGTTGCAGTTGCCGCGCTGGTGCTATTGGCGATCGCCGCGATTGCTCTGAGATTTCGCACGCATCGCTACCTGCTCGTGGGCTGGCTGTGGTTCCTGGGGACACTAGTTCCCGTGGCCGGTCTGGTGCAAGTCGGAGATGCCGCGATGGCCGACCGCTACGCCTACATTCCGCTGATTGGAGTCTTCATAATGATCGGGTTCGGAGCGGCCGACCTGGCGGAAGCCAACAAGCTGGGAGCATGGGCGCAACTGATCGGGGCTGCGGCAATGCTGATCGCGCTAGCCCTGGTAGCGAACCGTCAGATGGGATATTGGCGGAGCAGCCGCGATTTGTGGGCACATGCGCTCGCAGTTACGCAGAACAATTTCGTTGCCGAGGACAATATGGGCGGGGCTTTGGTGTTGGAAGGCAAGCCCGACGAGGCTTTTCCGCATTTCGAAGCGGCGGCCCGCATGAACCCTCGTGACCCCATGAGCCGCAGCAATCTCGGTACATATTTTGGAAGCCACGGCCGCACCACGGAAGCGATTGCGCAGTACGAAGCGGCGATTGCGCTGACCTCCGATTCCGGGTTGTTGGCGCAAACCTACGCCAACCTGGGCGCGGCGCAGCGAGCGCTGGGAAAAGATGAACCAGCGCAAAAAAGTTTCCACGAAGCGCTGCGCTTGAATCCGAACCAGTCGACCGCGTGGCTGGGGCTGGGATCGCTGGCGGAGAAACAGGGCAGGCTGAACGAAGCGATCAGCGATTTCTTCCGTTCGGTGGAACTCCAGCCGACCGGCGAAGGCTACCTCGATCTCGGAAGAAGCCTGCAGCAAGCCGGCCGCGATCCCGAGGCTGTCAAGGC
>JBAVAV010000736.1:0-2166 GCA_049585895.1 Candidatus Sulfotelmatobacter sp.
CCCGAAATTCTGAGCGCAGTCACGCCCAGGTTTGCCGTAATCTCCGTTGGGTTCCGCACTTCATTCGGCTTTCCGCGGCAGGACGTAATCGCGCGGCTGGCTGCGTCCGGAGTGCATGTGTACCGCACGGACCTCGACGGGGCTGTGACCTTCTTCCTCGACGGTCACTCGGTCACGCCTTGGCTGGCGGCTTTTCCCTAGAGCGGCTGTTCGACGAAACTGGTCTTGGATTCGGGCGGCGCGACGCGCCCCCCGCGCACGTGGAAGGTCTAGCCGCGGAGGGACCTCATTATTCCTTGGAGCCAATTCGAGTATCGATCTCTTCCGTTTCGTCGTCGCCCGAGGGCCGCCGGTACTCGGAAATCAAGCTGCGAGCCTTCCCCGCATCCTCTTCCCGCACCAGGATAATCATTCCGCCAAGACCGGGGAACGCGTCCTGCAAAAGACTGGCAGACGCGAGGTCGTTTTCAATACCGGCGGAATCGAGCAAGCCCTTGACGACCATCGCTTCCGACTCCTGTTCACTGTCAAAGACCTTTACCAGTTTTTCATTGGGATCGGGTCGCGGCGTAGTCGCGGGTTGCGCCATAGCGTCTCCAATTCTTGTGATCGCGAAGTAAGCGATCCAAATTCAATCGTACGAGTCGATTCTACTCCCCTTCTGAACCGGGGATTGTAGCCTGATTCGGCGGCCCATGTCGGATTGCGATTTCTGTAACAGCACTTTCGTGTAGTTGCTTTCTGTTCAGAATGAAGGAAAATGACTGCACGGTGCCGCAACACGGGCGGACATTGCGACATCCAAGCCTGTGGGCCGAAAAAGGGGCTGCATGAACATTCCGGAACAGGCCGAATTTGCGAAGAACTTGCCGCCAACGGGCGAAGAAACCAGGCAGCAGCGTGAAGAAGAAGCCCGCAAGATCCGCCGCCTGCAGGTCATGATGAGCATGGTGATGTCGGTAATCGGCCAGGACCCGAGCCTAACCGTAGAAGAGGCCTCTGAGTTAGCCGCCGGCGCCAAACGTGCCGCGCTGGCCATGTTTCCCGACAAAGAGCTGGCTTACGATCTTCTCTACAGACCGCGCCTGCAGCGGCTGATGCGAGAGCGCTTCCGCTTGCAGTAAGTTGATGCGTGCTATTCGTCCGCCACAGAATTCCGCAGCGTCCCCACTCCCTCCACGCTCACTTCCATCACATCTCCGGCCACAACCGGGCCGACGCCTGACGGCGTGCCGGTGGCTATCAGGTCTCCCGGAAACAGTGTCATGGCCTGCGCGATGTGACGGATGACCACATCCAGCGCGAAGATGAAATCCCGTGTGTTGCCCTGCTGCTTCACCACTCCATTCACTTGCGTTTCCACGCCTATCCCGGCCCAGGGGTCGATTTCGTCCGTCACCAGCGGGCCCACAGGGCAGAATGTGTCAAAGCCCTTGGCGCGGGTCCACTGGCCGTCTTTATTCTGCAGGTCGCGCGCCGTGACGTCGTTCAGGCAAGTGTAGCCGAGGATATACTGGCGCACGTCTTCGTCGGACGCGGGTTGATAGCAGGTCTTGCCAACCACCACGCAGAGTTCGCCTTCGTAATCGACGCGCTCCGAGATTTTCGGCCGCCGAACGACGCCGCCGGGAGCGAGCAGCGCAGAGCTGGGTTTGAAGAACAGCAGAGGTTCCGTGGGCACCTCGTGGCCGAGTTCGGCCGCATGTTCCCGGTAATTCCGCCCCACGCAAACAATTTTCGACGGCCGCACCGGCTCGAGCAGCGCCGCTTCCTCTAGAGCAACCGGCTCAATCCGCCGCGTACGCAGGCTTTCCAGGTCACCGTCTGCTTCATCGGGAGGCGTGAGCAGGATTCGCATAATCGCATCCCGTCCCGCGGCGGAGTCGACCAGGCCATACTGCGCCTGTCCATTCAGTAGAAATCGGCAATATTTCATTGGCAATCTATCTAACCACGAGAACGGAAAGTAAGGGGAAATTTTTCCAGAGTTCGGGTAGGGATCCGGAACCGTGTGGGAACGGGGCCTCGCTAGTTTCAGCCAAGTGCAGCGAAGGTCCCCCGAGCCGCAAATCCACAAACTGAACTGGGGCCGCACTCCCCACCGGATTTCGGACTTGCCTACGGCACGGTCTCGCTAGTCTCTTCTGAACGCGCGCTCTCATTGCC
>JBAVAV010000737.1:0-2432 GCA_049585895.1 Candidatus Sulfotelmatobacter sp.
GGTCCCTTGCGGGTCTGTCCCCAACGCGGCAGGTTGCAGGATTTTGCAGGTGGGAGAAATGACAAAGTGATGACAAACCTTTGACAAGCTGAAGAGTGCATGCCCCTTAGGATGTAGTCGCTCAGCAGGCCGGAATACTCGATTCCAGTCTGCGTGAAACCGGATCCTGAGCTGTCCTCAAATTTCGTTAGACATCGACTACTTCAAGGAGAAATGGCATGAAGCACTTTCTGGGTCGCACTCTCGCTCTGACTGCTTTCCTGGCACTGGTAGTAACGCTGATTTCCAGCATGGCCGTGGCGCAGTATCAAATGACAAATCTGACTTCCGACTTGACGGGCAAAGCGAAACATACCGATCCGCTGCTCAAGAATGCGTGGGGACTGGCGTATAGTCCGAACGCGCCCTTCTGGGTAAGCGATGAAGCCAGCGGAAAATCTACGCTCTACGACGGTATGGGGAATCCGCAGAGTTTGCAGGTGACCATTCCTCCGACCAGCGGCACAGGACCGGGGACGCCGACCGGCATTGTTTACAACGGCTCGCAGGAGTTCAAGATCGACTCGTGGGTTTCGGTGTTTCTGTTTGCCACGCTGGATGGAACCATCAGCGGCTGGTCGTCGTTCAGCCCGACCCTGGCACTGATCGGGGTGAGAAGTCCGGGCGCTGTATATACCGGACTGGCCATCACAAGCAAGACCTCGGGGAATTTTCTGTTTGCCGCGGACGCCGCGAATAACAAAGTAGATGTTTACGACGGGAGCTTTAATCTCGTGAAGTCATTTACTGACCCGGCCATACCGGCGGGCTTCGCACCGTTCGGAATTCAAGATATCGCAGGAAAGGTGTACGTTTCGTTTGCCAGCACAACGGGCGGCTCGGGCGGTTACATCGATATCTTTACCGAAGCGGGGACGCTGACTAAGCACTTTGCTCACGGCGCACCATTGAATCAACCCTGGGGATTTGCCCTGGCTCCGGCGACGTTCGGCACGCTGAGCAACACGTTGTTGATCTCGAACAACACGAGCACTGGCACGATCAACGGGTACAACGTGACGACCGGGAAACTCGTGGGGACGATCCAGAACTCGGCGGGGAAGAACATTACGATCAACGGCCTCTGGGGGATTGAGTTCGGCGGGGGATCATCTTCGAACGGGCAGAAAAACCAGTTGTTCTTTACTGCCGGGCCAAACGACACGGACGGATATTTCGGTTTGATCAAGTCCAGGTAAGAGTCTGTTGGACCGAAGAGAAGTATCCTAGAAAGTGTTTACAGCGGTGAACGAAGGGGCGCGGGCGGATTGCCCGTGCCCCTTGCTGTTTTTCCGAACCGGGCCGGCAGTTTGGAGTCGATTTTGAGCGAGTCTGACAGGTCAAGAAAGTCTTTGCGATCTTCGGGGTTAAAGCTTTTAACCGCAAAGGCCGCGAAGGGTGCGCAAAGTTCGCAAAGTAACCCACCACCGCATTTGTGCTTTCCCGCCATAGGCTTGCAGGCATTGTTTACAATAGGGGATTCGTCCCCCCGACGGGGAAAGACCGTGTCCAGGACGAAGACATTTTGGAACAGGCAAACCACAATTCCAGCGCGTGCCCCAGCGTGTACTGGCGGGTGGAGGGGAGCCTGCTTGACCTGACCGTGGTCGAGCCGTTGGCCTTCTTCACCTGGAACGCGCAGACCTTCGCGGAGCGGTTCCGGCGGCGGGGACTGATCTTTTTGATGGCGGGGCTGCGGCCGTTTCTTTATTCGACCAACCGCAAGTTTGCCACGCGGGTAGTGCACGCCGCGCTGCGCGGGGTGACGCGCGACCGCCTGGATCTACTGGGCGAGGAATATTTCCAATACAAGCTGAAACCGCGGTTGAAGGCGCGGGGCGTGGAGAAGGTACAGGAACTGGTGCGCACAGGCTCCGACGTGGTGCTGGTGAGCCAGGGACTGGATCATGTGATGAAGCCGCTGGCGAGGCATTTGGGGGCGCGGCGGGTGGTGGCCAACCGGTTTGAGTTTCGCGATGGCACGGCGACGGGAAGGCTGTTGGACCCGGTGATCCGGCCGCGGGGAGCGTTCGCGCGGATTCGGGATACGCAGCCGGATGGACGGCGTGCGCCGAAAACGCTGGCGCGGCAACTAGATATAACGGTCGAGGAGTTGCGCGCGTCGACTGTGCGGGCGGAACGAGCCTCACACTGGTCCAGTGCGCAAGAGTGCGATCCGGAGACAGTTCGGGAGCGGCCGGTGGTGCACTTCGACGGTCAAAGGCAGGCGGCGGGGTTCTCGGTGAGGCGCGCGCTTGCGGGGCGGCACGTGATGCTGATCGGCGTGACCGGATTTATCGGCAAGGTATGGCTCGCGAATACGTTGATGGATTTGCCGAAGATCGGCCGGATTTACTTGTTGATCCGGCGGCAGAAATCGAATGCGGCGGAGC
>JBAVAV010000738.1:0-4120 GCA_049585895.1 Candidatus Sulfotelmatobacter sp.
ATTCTGGCGTGCGTCGTCAAACTGGCGGCGTACTCGAGAGCAGTAAGCTGCGCCCGGGAAGGATTCGAGGTACGCGTTTTGAAAGGGCGCGGCTTCAAGCCGCGCCGCCCGGAGCTAAAGAGAAATACGGGGCTTTAGCCCCTGAGGACCACCCATGCGTCACAAAGTAGCAGGCTTCAAACTCGGACGGAACACGTCGCACCGGCGGTCGCTGCTGCGCAATCTGGTCACCTCCGTGATCGTAGAAGAACGCGTCGAGACCACGGTTCCCAAGGCCAAAGCCGCGCGTCCCATCGTCGAGAAGATGATTACCCTCGGCAAGCGCGGAGACCTTGCCGCCCGCCGCCTGGCCATGGCGTATCTGATGACCAGCGAAGCGGTGGTCAAACTGTTCGACACGGTTGGCCCGCGTTTCGGCGACCGCAACGGCGGGTACACGCGCATTATCCGCACCGGATGGAACAAGGGCGACGGAGCCGACAAGGCTTTTCTCGAGCTGCTGGGCAGCGAGAAAGTTCTCGACGAAAAGCGCGAGAAGCGTGCCGAAGCCCGCGCCAAGAAAAACGCCGAAGCCCGAAAGGCCATGGAAAATGCCGAGGCCCAGGCCCAGCACGATGGCGGCGTCGAGCCGGTGAAAGAGGACGACAAAAAAGAATAAGAACACCGAAGATCTCTATCCAGGCACGGCTCCGCGCCGTGCCTCTTCTTTTACTCGCGGCGGACTAGGACAACCCAACTGCACCCGGCACATTCCCTTTTGCCCTTCCCTCCTCCATTGACTTGTCCATGTTCTCCCAAGTAAACTTCGCGCCGAATGATTGGACGAACCATCTCGCACTATCGCATCCTCGAAAAACTCGGCGGTGGCGGCATGGGAGTGGTCTTCAAGGCCGAAGACACGGAGCTCGGCCGCTTCGTCGCCCTGAAGTTCCTGCCCGATGAAGTCGCGCACGATGAACCCGCGCTGGAGCGTTTTCGGCGCGAAGCGCGCGCCGCTTCAGCCCTGAATCATCCCAGCATTTGCACCATTTACGAAATCGGAAAGCATGAAGGTCAATCCTTCATTGCGATGGAGTACCTCGACGGCTCCACGCTGAAGCACCTGATCGGCGACCGGCCCATGGACTTGGAGCCTTTGTTGGGGATCGCGATTGAGGTGGCCGACGCGCTCGATGCAGCGAACACCAAAGGCATCGTTCATCGCGATATCAAGCCTGCCAATATTTTCGTCTCCCGGCGCGGGCACGCCAAGATTCTTGATTTCGGTTTGGCCAAGATCGCTCCCGCGGCGGCCTCCGTGAGCGGCGACGCGCAAACCCTGGCGGACCCGGCCAATCTGAATCTCACCAGCCCGGGTACGGCGCTGGGTACCGTAGCCTATATGTCTCCCGAGCAGGTGCGTGGGAAAGAACTCGACGCTCGCACCGATCTTTTTTCCTTCGGCATCGTGCTCTATGAAATGGCCACGGGCATGTTGCCTTTCCGTGGCGAAACCCAGGGCGTCATCACCGAAGCGATTCTCAACCGTGCTCCCGCATCCCCAATCCGTTTGAACCCGGATCTTCCGCCCGAGCTCGAGCGCACCATCAATAAACTGCTGGAAAAAGATATTGAGCTGCGCTACCAGAGCGCGGCCGAGGTTCGCGCCGATCTCAAGCGGCTGAAACGCGAGCGCGATTCCGCGCGCATCTCCGCCTCCGTCGCCACTGAGCCGCCCAGCAGCCCGGCTGCAACCCTGAGCTCCGCCGCCGAAAAGGCCGCGTCCTCTGGAATAAAGGTAGCGACGGTTCCTAAGCCTCAATTGCGGGGCACGGTGATCGCCCTGGGAGTCGCGCTGCTGGCGGCATTGGCGGCTATCGTGTTCCTGTTGCAGCGCCACAGCGAACCAACCGTCTCCGCCGCCTACCACTTGCTGACCTATCGCCGGGGCACGATCCGCATGGCGCGCTTCGCACCCGACGGCCAGACAGTGATTTACAGCGCGGCATGGGAAGGAGGTCCACTCGAAATCTTCAGCACGCGTTTTGGCACGCCCGAGTCGCGCTCCGTGGGGGTTCCCGGTGCTGAGATTCTCTCGATTTCTTCCACCGGAGAGATGGCCGTTCTGTTGAAGAGCCAGCAGACCAAGTCGCAGGTCTATACCGGGACGCTTGCCCGTATGCCGCTCGGCGGCGGCGCCCCTCGCGAGATTCTGGAAAATATTCAGTGGGCCGACTGGTCTCCTGACGGCTCGCAGCTCGCCATCGTGCGCGACGTGGAGGGCCGCAATCGCCTGGAATATCCCCCCGGCAAGAGGCTCTATGAAACCGGTGGCTGGATCAGCCATCCCCGCATCTCGCGCAAGGGCGACATGATTGCCTTTATCGATCACCCCATTCCCGGTGACTCAATCGGCAGCGTCGCGGTGATCGATATGAACGGCAAGAAACGGACGCTGAGCCAGAATTACGGCGGCGGCGCCGTGGGTCTCGCCTGGTCGCCCAATGGCGACGAAGTCTGGGTCACGGCCACGCTGGTGGGAATCGACCGCTCTGTATTCGCCGTTCCTTTGTCGGGCAAGGAGCGCCTGGTAGCCCGGGTGCCGGCGGACCTTACGCTGCAGGATGTTTTGCCCAATGGACGCGCCTTGCTCGCCCGCGATAGCTGGCGGCGGGGGCTGATCGTCCGCAGAGCGGAGGATACCACTGAACACGACTTCACCTGGCTGGACTGGTCTTACCCGGTGACCCTCTCCGCAGACGGGCAAACGCTTTTGTTCCGGGAGGAAGGCGAGGCCGGCGGCCCCAGCTATGCTGTTTATCTGCGTAAGACCGACGGCTCCGCTGCCGTCCGCCTGGGCGATGGCCTTTCGCTGGCGCTCTCGCCGGACGGTAAGTGGGCTCTCTCCAGCCGCGGCGATAACCAGGCCGACTTGTTTCTCCTGCCCACCGGCCCGGGCGAGCCCCGGCCTTTGCCGGGACACGGCATCGTCCATGGCGCCGCCTGTTGGTTCTCCGACGGCAAACGCATTCTTGTCTCCGGTACGGAAACGAATCACGGCTCGCGGCTGTATGTGCAGGAGATTGATACCGACAAGATCGAAGCCGTAACGCCGGAAGGGACGAACGGACTTTCCTTCGCGCTATCGCCCGACGGCCATACTGTGGCCGCCATTGGTCCCGATGAGAAGGGATATCTCTTTCCCGTTCCCTCCGGCGATCCGCAACCCATCAAGGGACTCCAGCCCGGAGAGGTGCCGGTCAAGTGGACCGCGGATGGCCGATTCCTGTATGTCTACCGGGGAGGAGACTTGCCCTCCAAGGTCTACCGGTTGGAAGTCGCCAACGGCAATCGCACTCTCTGGAAAGAGCTCATGCCCCCCGATCCATCGGGCGTAGAATTTGTCGGACCTGTCCTTCCCACGCCGGACGGTAAGTCCTACGTCTACGGCTACCGCCGGCTCCTCTCCGACCTCTACCTCGTCGAAGGACTGCGCTAGAGCTCATACTCGGTTGGCAGTTTCATTTGCCATCTCGATTTCCCGCGCCATGCTCCGGCCCCGGGGATTGCCTCTATGTTGCCTTAGCGAAGACCCGCGACTTTCCACAACTTATTTCTGTTCATTGTGACGAATGAACTTTACCTGGCCGCACAGTTGCCCGAGACTGATCCTGCACGGACCGGATGTGCGCCGCGCCTGTCCTAGGAAACACGCGGCCCCCGCAACCTCCCCATGCGAGCGAGGGACAGAGGGACATCTGATCAGGGCGCTTCAGATAGGCTACCCTGGATAGCCCAGGGCTGGCGCCCGCTGGTGGTAGTGATCACTGCCATATAAAACGCCCGTCAGGGCAACCGAGAACCAGCAAGCGAACCGGGAAGAGGTGAAACAAGCAGCGAGATTCAGGCATCGGTTATCAATCTAATAAGCTCTGTCATCCCGACCGAAGCATTGGGATTGGCTTCGCAAATCCCAATGCGTAGTGGAGGGACCTTCTTTTTCGGGGCTTCCATGAAAGTTCACTGCTACAGCGTCTACATCCTCGCCAGCAGTGCAATCGGATTGACTCCAGCGTTATGTCTTCCTGAAGGAAAGCGTCCCGCTCGTACATGTCCACTCGTCATCTTCGGCAGTAATCTT
>JBAVAV010000739.1:0-4255 GCA_049585895.1 Candidatus Sulfotelmatobacter sp.
GCCGAAATCGTAGGCCGCAACTCCGACGTCCACTTGTTAACCGACGGCGCTCATCTTTATCTCGAGACTTCGGCCCGCCAGATCGTTGACATTTTGAAGAATTCCAGCCAGCCCATTCTGGGAGTCTGCCTCAGCGATGCGGTGCGTCAGGTACGCGCCGAGGTGCTCGCGAGAAAGTTGAATACTTCGGTAACGTCGCCGCTTGGTCGTCGGCGTGCTAGAAAAGCTTCATAGCAGGCAGTTTGGTTCACGGGATCTGGTTTACAGGAGGGAAGACATGGTCGGCGAACTGGACGTCCTGAGCGAGTGGCTCCCCGAGCAAATGCAGCCGGGAACGGTCTTTGTGCTCGAAAACGCCGGCGAAATCGGCGAGAAGGACGATCCCTATTGGGCGGTGCTGTCGTGCCCGTCCTGCGGCATGCTCGGCCTGATCACGCGCAAGCAGATCAACGGCCTGATTCCCGTCATCTGCGGCTCAGGAAACTGCTCAGCCCAGTTTTTCATCCGCGACGCCGAAGTCGTTGTGCGCAAGCCCTTCTGATTCTCGCGGCCAGACGCCGAACCTTAAAGTAGAGCAATGTCATCCTGAGCGAAGCGAAGGACCTCCGCCATCACCAGCCTCGCAGTGAGCCCCATCAACCCCAGCGGGCCACATGCCAACCGAGGAAATCCTCTAGCCTTTGCCTACCTTCGTTCCGCTAAGTTCCACCGGCACCTGCTCCACAATCTCAATGCCGAAACCCTCCAGCGCTGCCACGCGCTTCGGACGGTTGGTCAGCAACCTCACCCGTCGCAGTCCCAAATCCGAAAGAATCTGCGCCCCAATTCCTATTTCGCGCTGTGTCTGCCGTTCGTTGTCGAGCAGCGACGGCAATTTCCTCCCGCGATGGAAGCTGAGCGCGGTGCGCTCGCCCACGCGCTCCACAGAAAATCCCTGCGAGGTCTGGTGCAGATAGATCAGCGCCCCGCGCCCCTCCTGCGCAATGCGCCGCAGCGAGCCTTCGAGCATGGCATGGCATTCGCAGCCGGTCGCTCCGAATACGTCACCCATCAGGCAGTGCGCGTGCATGCGCACCAGCACCGGGACATCGCTGTTCTCAACGTCGCCACGCACCAGCGCGATGTGCGATTCGCCCCCATCCACTTCGCTGGCGTAGGCAATCAGGCGAAATTCGCCAAAGCGCGTATCCACCAGCGCCTCGCCCACGCGATGCACATAGCGCTCATGCGCCATGCGATAGCGAATCAGCTCGGCGACGGTCAGCATCTTGAGCGAGTGCTCGCGGCAAAACTCAATCAGGTCCGGGACGCGCGCCATGCTGCCGTCATCTTTCATGATCTCGCAAATAATGCCGGCCGGAACCATCCCCGCCAGCCGCGCCAGGTCAACCGAAGCTTCCGTCTGCCCAGCGCGCACTAAAACTCCACCCTTGCGCGCGCGCAAAGGGAAGACGTGCCCCGGCCGCGCCAGATCCGCCGGCTGAGTCGCAGGATCGACCGCGACTTGAATCGTCCGCGCGCGGTCGTAGGCCGAGATCCCAGTCGTGACTCCGACGCGTGCGTCAATCGCCTCACAAAATGCCGTGCCATATTGCGAAGTGTTCTCGGTCGTCATGGGACCGATGCGCAGATGCGCCAGCCGCTCCTCGGTCATGGCCAGGCAAACCAGCCCGCGGCCGTGCTTGGCCATAAAGTTGATGGCCTCAGGCGTAACCTTCTCGGCGGCCAGCGTAAGGTCGCCTTCGTTCTCGCGATCTTCATCGTCCACCACAACAATCATGCGCCCGGCGCGAATCTCCTCGATCGCGGCAGGCACGTCAGTAAACGGCGGCTGAGGACTCATAATGAGGAAATTGTAGCAGGCAGAGTGCACACAAAACAGTGCTTCGGACGTCCCAGGATGCTTGTCATTCCGACGCGCGAGCGAAGCGAGCCAGGAGGAACCGGCTGGCAGCCGGGAGCCACCACCGGGCTGTCCTCGCGCTTTCCGAAGGGTGGGCACCGCGGACCCGCAGGGCCTTGGGACTACAGACGCCGCTTCCAGTATCCCGGCTTCCGGCTCGTATGGGCAACCGCGATAATCTGGATGCCCGCCGAACCTCGTTCTCGGTAAATCAACGTAAACGGAAAGTGTCTGAGCAAGAACTTGCGGGTAGAGTACGGGCCGGACGCCCAGCGTTTAGGAGAGTCAACGATCTGCGCTAGCGCGCGATCCACTTCAGCATCGAATCTGAGAGCCGCGTCTGGGCTGCGCTCGATATACCAGTCGAACGCAGCGTCATATTCGGCGGTCGCCTCCTGATGAAACTCCGCAGCATCAGTGGGCATGGGGCAACTTGGCCAAATTACGCTTGCGCACTTCTCCCCATGACGTAGTCTTAGCCTTGCCCGAGTCCAGCTCTGCGACGCGCTTTCCGATCTCAGCTTCCCATGCCGCTTGTACGCCCTCGTCCACCTTGCCGCCTAAGTTGGAAATCAGGGAATCTGCCAGTGCCTCCTGTTCCTCAACCGATAGCGTGAGTGCCCGCTCCAGCAGCTTGGAAACCTCCGGCGTCATCTGTGCCATGGGAACCTCTCTCGGATTATTTTAGCGGAATTCCGTGTTTCTCTCCCTGGAATCTCGATGCAAACAACGTAACCATGCCGCCCCTCTCGGCATACTGAACCCACCAACGGCGTCATCCCGAAGGCCCGCGTTTTCACCAGCGGGCCGAGGGATCTCGCGCGGCCCCGCCCCTTCCGCTTCGCTGCCCTTGTCATTCCGAAGCGAGGCAGGAGGAATCTGCTGTCAGCCGCGGCCGGACCAAGCGCCTGTTTCACTCCACCACCGGCGTCATCCCGAAGGCCCGCGTTCTCACCAGCGGGCCGAGGGATGTGACAAGAGCGTCACGTTTAGGGGCCTCTGTGGAGTGGGTTTGCTAAGACGCTGCCGACGAAAGAGATGATAACTCCCAACACAATCACGAGAAGGAGAGTCTTCCTCCGCGACTCTTTCCGTTGGAAGACTTCGAGATAGTCGCCCCAGCAGAAGTTGAAGACCGGTTAGTAGCGCACAGCAAAAACGACAACCAGTGACAGAATCAGGAGGACGCCGAACATCACCGCCAATGGGACATTCAAATCCGACGAGAGGAACGTCCGGTCAAGTGCTCGATCTCGTAGCCTTTCCGCCATTATGATGGCTTCCACGGGGTCCTTGAGCCTGCCGCTCTTCCATGCTTCTTCGAGGGTCGTGCTAGTGGTCTCGCGTAAGGAGCGCATCGGCAAGAGCAGGCCGATCGAAAGGGTAACCAACGCCAGCGTCGGAATCATTACCCGAAGAAACATCCCCCCGGGTCCCCTACCGCTATGCTGATTAGGTGCAAAGCGCCTTACTTCTGTTACCCTTTCCTCCAGTATTGTGCTGGTGACAAACACCCAGTCCCGCGATTTCCCCCGAACGAGAAACCGGACTGCAACATACCGTGGCTCGTCTTCAGCATCGGCGTCGATGAACTCCACCATGACGCTTGTATCAGGTGAGGGTAGATCACCCTCCTTCACGATCCTCGAACTCTATCCGCAAGCGAACAATACGCCCCGACCCAGCATTCTCTTCGGAGAGGACGTCATCGAGCGACTCCGTGTCAGCGATGACCCCGTTCCTATATGTCACCGTATAGGTGACTGTAGGAGCCTTCTGATTGGAAAGTTTCTGAAACTGTTCAGAGATACTTTCGACGATTCGCCGGAGTTCGGGCTCAGTGAGGACAAAACCATGCGTAAACGTGCGTCGGGATTCAGCCTGAATCATGACCAGTCCCTTATAGCCCAGAAAATTGAAAAGGGGCCGACACGATTATCTCATGAGCCACTTGCTGCCATTGCGCCTCCCAAGTGCTAGCATTGGTGTCCAGGTCGGAGGTTAGAACAATGAAGACTCAGACAATTCTCGCTTGTGCCGTCGCTGTTCTCACGGCTTTTCTCACTAGCTGCGCCCTGTCTGTACACCCCCTCTACAAATCTAGTGACACTGTTTCGGACAAACGGATCGTTGGAACGTGGCTCGTTGATGACGACAGTTTCGGCAAGGGAGAACTCGTGATCGCGGAGTCAGGGGGTCACTACGAGGCTTCTTTCCCAGCCGACAATTCGGGCCGTCGTCTCATTTACGATGTTTCTCTCGTGAAGCTGGGCGATGATCTCTTTGCTGACGTTTTCTTTAAGGGCGTTTTGGTCGCAAATGACTTGCAGGAGAGTCCGCCAGGCGCGATGC
>JBAVAV010000740.1:0-2645 GCA_049585895.1 Candidatus Sulfotelmatobacter sp.
TCCTTGCCGGCTGCATAAGCCTGCTGCGATCGCACTGCCGCAACTCCCGCCCGGTCGAGCAGCGTGTTGGGATAGGAATGCATCCACACTGAGGGCATCAGATACTCGAACATGGTTCCGGTCCACGAGAGCAGGACGGGCCGTCCATGATCGAGAGTGTGCCCGCGGCCCAGCCGGAACCAGCAATCCTGCGGAACGTCTTCTTTGGCGATTGCAACAAACATTGCGGTGCGCGATTCCGTCGCCAGCAGGTCATAGCAGGAATTTTGCAACTGTCCTGATTGCACCTCAAAGCCCACTGAGATCAGGCTGCGCTGCTTATCCAGCAGGAAATCGAAATCCATGGCATCTGCCAGTTCGCCCGCTTGCGTGCTAAGCTCCCGCAATTTCTCGATAAGCGAAAGGGCGTTCGAGCGCGCTTCCGCAAGCAGCGTCTTCAAACGCTCGTAAAGATGCCTGGATCCCTCGACTGCGGAAGACAGTGCGCGATCAACGCGGGCGTGAAGGTCCCAAATCAAGTCGGGCAATTGCTGCAGAGGCACACGCCCCATGAGTCTTGGATTGATCCCCAATTCATTCCGCAGAGGCGCGAATTCCGGAAGCCACCATGGTTCGTAGGACTGCGCCATCTGCCGGATATTCTGCAGGCGCACTTGCACCTGCTGACGAAACCAGAGAACGTCGGAGGCGCTGCCCGGGCGCTTCAGAATTCGTTGTTGAGGATTCTCGAAGTCCGCTTCCTGCAGCTCCAGAATCCGAAGCAGCCAGTTGTGACCGCGCAAGTTCACCTCCCAGCGAGAAAGCCGCTTTCGCGGGATTACTCTTGCGTGCGTCAGCACTCGAAGATGATCGAGCAGACCGTCGCGCAAAGGCCGCTGAAAGAGCGGCCGGCTCAGGCGATCGAGGCATCCATGTTGTAGCGTCCAGAGTGAAGCCAGCAAATTGCCGCTGTCGACTGACGAAACAAAGAATGGCGCCAGGGGCGCGAGCGTGCGCGTGTCATACCAGTTCAGCAAATGGCCACGATACTTTTCGAGGCGAGCCACTGTGGCCAGCGTTCGCTGCGTCAGAGTCTCGAGCTCCGGAACCGTCAGATAGCCGAATTCAACCGCAACCTGCCGCGCATTGAGCAGCAGACCCAGATTGGTGGGAGAAATTCTTGCCGCAATTGCGGGCGGCTCCTCCTGGAAGTTATCTGGGATTAGCCAGTTGTGCTCCTCGGTGCAGAACTCGGAGAAATATCTCCAGGTGTGAAGCGCGGCGCGTCGAAGAAATACTGTATCCTCCCGCGAGACTTTTCCCCCAGGCAGAGCCGGTGATTTATTCAGCCAGAGTGCTGCCGGCTTGCTGCAAGCCCACAGCGCCAGAATAGGGATCGCGGCGATTAAGGCCTGCGGCCGCAGTAACCAAACCAAGAGGCCTAAACCGAAAGCGAAGAAGGGCATCCAATCGAGGTAACGATCGATGGGGGTTCGCCGCTCGCCGACTTCCGCCTCTGCCGCCGTCTCCCATTCCAGCAGCCGCTCCCGGGTCAGGGTGCGCCGCACCAGCGCTCGAACCACGGCGTCGAGCGACAGCAGCGTCTGATGCGCGAGGAAGATTAGAGTAAGTAGTACGGTGAAGTTTGCCGTGTAAAACGCAGCCACCGACTCGCGCGCAATCTTCATCTTGCGCTCGGCAATGGCGCGAATCAGGGAGAACGCGAGCTCAAACCATGCCGGAATGAAGAGAATGAAAATCGTCGCCAGAGTCCAGCGCACGGCGCTTGCGCCTGGCACGAGCCAGCCAAACAGCAGGAGCAGAAGCGTGGCGGGTTCCACCAGGCTGCGGCGCAGGTTATCGAGGATCTTCCACCGGGAAACCAGGGAGATGGGATTCGCCACGCGGGCCCCGGATTCATCCGGCACGCGCGACCTCAACCATTCTGCGATCTGCCAGTCACCCCGCAGCCAGCGGTGTTTGCGGCGGTTGTAGGCGCTGTAGTGGGAGGGATAGTCCTCGGTTACCTCGATGTCGCTGGCCAAACCCGCGCGCGCGTACGCACCCTCAATCAGGTCGTGACTCAACAGCGCATTTCTGGGGAAGCGCCGGTCGAGTACGCGGTGCATGGTTTCGACCTCGTAAATTCCCTTGCCGGTAAAACTGCCTTCCCCGTACAGATCCTGATAGGCATCGGAGACCGCCCGGGTGTAGATATCGAATCCGGTCTCACCCGCGTAGATGGCTGCAAGCCTGGAGCGGGCCGTACTCTGCACGCTGACCCCGACGCGAGGCTGGAGGATGCCATATCCGGCGACCACGATGTTCTTTTGCGGGTCGACGATCGCCTGGTTCAGCGGATGGGCCATGGTCCCGATCAAGCGATGCGCCGATTCCCGGGGCAGTTCCGTGTCTGAATCGAGCGTGATGACAAAACGAACTGTGGACAGGATTGAGACGTCCCCAACCTTAACCGGAAAGCTGTCATCTTCCGCGCGCAGCAGTTTGTTGAGATCGAGCAACTTGCCGCGTTTGCGCTCCCAGCCCATCCATCCCTTTTCGCGCGGATTGTAAGAACGGTGGCGATGCAGCAGAAAGAATGAGCCGATCTGCTGTGCGCCGTAGCGTTCGTTCAGCTCCTGAATCAGGGTGGCGCATAAATCGAT
>JBAVAV010000741.1:0-15546 GCA_049585895.1 Candidatus Sulfotelmatobacter sp.
GACCTGGGCTTGGGTACAGACGGCTACAAGGAGCGATTCGGGAATCGCACACGCCAGACTCTACATGCCACGCTGACAAAATCTTCCATACGCCACCTGCGGGAGATTGCACGATATCGCATCGCGACCGCGGCGAAACGCTCGCCCATACTAGAAACCGCCGTGCGGAAAGTCCGATATCGATTAGGACTGTGAATAAATCGTCCTCCTACCGAACAGCCTGCGCGCACTCGGAGCAGATGATCTTCTTCTCCTCAGCCTCTCCCAGCGGGTCTCACATCTGGAACTGAAAAGCATTTAGACTAATGCATCGCAATTCTTGATCGAGCTTTCCGTTCAAGCTGTCTTGATTGCGCCCGTGGGAGCTGTGGGGACTTTTTGCCATCCGAGCTACAAGCTGACGCAACACGGCCGAAAGAGACGCCCCTTCCCGGCAAATCCACTCCTAAAGATGCGCTCGCGGGCCTGGAAACACTGAGCTTCCGCACTGAGATGGGACGAATCTCGCGGCAATCGGGCGTGGTGTTTGCGGGGACGATCTTCACTGCCGTGTTCGGCTACATCTTTAAAATCTACCTGGCGCGTGTGCTTGGAGCTGAGGCTCTTGGCATTTACGCCCTGGGTATGACGATTGTCAGCTTTCTGGGCCTCTTTAATGCGATGGGGCTCCCGCAGTCTGCCGTGCGCTACGTCGCCCTCTATGCCGCATCGAAGAAATTCAGCGAGCTTGGTTTGTTGCTCTGGAAAGGCTCCGGAATTTTGCTGCTGGCGAACCTAGTTTTTGCAGCGGTGTTACTGGAAGCCGGGCCGTGGATCGCCGTTCACTTTTACCATGCTCCGGAATTGTGCCGTTATCTTCCTCTTTTCGCTGTGATTATGATTCTAGGCGCGCTCAATTCTTTCTTTGGGAAGGTATTGGCGGGATACAAGGAAGTTGGGCGGCGAACGATCATCACCAACTTTGTCTCGAGTCCCGTAACCATGTTGGTGACAGTGGTGCTGATTGCTTTGGGTGGCGGGCTGGGAGGATATCTTGCCGCGCAGACTGTCAGCGCCGCGGTGGTGATGGTGCTCCTGATTTCGCTGGTATGGCGGCTCACTCCGGTCGCTGCCCGAGTGCTCAACTTCCAGAACTTTCGACTCGAGCCGGAGATTTGGTCTTTTTCAGCCGCCATGTTGGGCATTGGTCTGATGGAATTCTTCATAGCGCAGACGGACCGGATCGCGCTTGGATTCTACGGCGGAGTTCACGATGTCGGCATTTACGCGGTGGCCGCTTCCCTGGTGGCGTACGAGGCAATCGTTCTGCAGTCTGTGAACCAGATCTTCTCGCCGGTTATTGCCGATCTTCACACACGAGCGGAACATGCCGTCTTGGGACGCTTATTCCAAACCCTCACCAAATGGGTGCTGGGTCTGACTTTCCCTCTGGCAGTTGTGATCATCACTTTTGCGCGGCCCATCATGCGCATCTTTGGGCACGATTTCGAGATAGGATGGCCCATCCTGGTTATCGGCACGTGCGGGCAATTGGTCAACTGTGCGGTGGGCTCGGTTGGTTTTCTCCTGCTGATGTCTGGCAATCAGCGGCGTTTAATCCGCGTACAACTTGCAATGGCGGCAGTAATGGTGGTTCTTTGCTTGTTGCTGGTCCCCGTTTGGGGAATATGGGGCGCGGCCGTAGCTGCAGCGATCACAAATATCGGCGCGAATATTTGGAACCTGTTTGAAGTGCGCTCGGCATTGAAGCTGTGGCCGTACGGCCGGAACTATGTGAGGCTGTTGCCTTCCGTCGTTGGGGCTCTCTTGGTGACGCTGTTGGTGCACCGGACTATGCTCGCCGGGCGGCCGGATTGGATCGCCATCGCGGTAGCGCTGCTCTCGGCGTACGGCGCGTTCGCCGCGGTTACACTTGCCGTGGGCCTCGATGCGGATGATCGTGTGGTCGCGAATGCCGTCTGGGTGCGGGTGCAGGGAAGTTTCCGGAAGATGAAACCGGGAGCGCAGCCATGAGTGAAGTGCGCGAGATCCGAATCTCCGCGGATTTGTGCGCGGCCGCAGAAAAAAAATTTGGGAGCGCCTTCGGCAGTGTGGACGAGTTGGTTGCCTTCCTGCTGCAAGAGTTGCTTCGCGGGAATACGTCCGATCTCGAGCAGGCCGAACAGCGGGCCGTAGAGCAAAGACTTAAAGATTTAGGATACCTCTGAACCTCGGTTGTTCTTTGAAGAAGCGCCAGTGGAATGAATGGACAAAGCCCGACCTTGAATGAAGTGATCCAGCAAGGCAGAGATCGTCTTTATCCATCGCTTACGAATCCCAATTGGCTCGTATTGAGAGAACGGCGAAGGGTTTTCAATCGCTGGCTGGCGCAGCTTCCGTCGACGGAACTTAGCGTCCTCGACGTTGGCGGGCGCATTCAACCTTACCGCCCATTGCTTGCAAATCGTCTGCGCCAGTACGTTGCTGTCGATTTGCGGCCTACGCCGCTTGTGGATCTGAGGGCTCGTGGGGAGCAGCTTCCGCTAGCCGATGCTCGATTCGACTTGGTGATTTGTACCCAGATGCTGGAATACGTTGCTCAGCCGTCCAGGTTGGTCGCCGAGGTGTACCGCGTGCTGAAACCGGGAGGCAAGTTTATTCTTAGCGTGCCGAGCGCCTGCCCTATGGACGCCGAGGAAGAATGCTGGCGTTTCCTGCCCGCCGGCTTGCGTCATCTGCTGGCAGCTTTCCGGCGGGTTGAGATCGTCGCTGAAGGCGGCAGCGTGGTGGGATTCTTCCGCACTGTGAACCTATGTTGTGACATCTTTGTGCGGTATCCCGCGGCGCGGTGGTTATACCGGCATAGCTTTTGCCCTCTTGTGAATCTGGCTGGAGCTTTCCTGGATGGACTGTCTGGCCGCCGCAACGAGCAGTTTGCCGTGAACTATAGTGTGTTGGCAGAAAAGTGAGTGCAGGTTTCCACCTCGGATGGAAGATGCAAGACCGGTTCATGCGAAACACTTTACGGAAAACGTGGCAGCGCGGGCGCTCGCTGATGCCCGTCCAGGGCTTCGCTTTCTCGCGCCCTCTTGTCGTGTTGCAAAGTGACGACTGGGGCCGTGTCGGCCTGCGGGACCGGGAGGGTTGGGAACAGGCCCGACAGTTGGTTCCTAACCTGGGTGAGCGGGCATACGATTACTACAGCCTGGAGACCGCCGAAGATGTTGCGGCAATCGCATCGGTGCTGGGCCGTCACCGTGATTCGACCGGACAGTCCGCATGTCTGGGAATGAACTTCGTCCTCGCCAACGTGGATCTCACCAAGGTTGTCGCTGACGGTTTCCGTCATATCCACCTTCGCCCTTTGACGGCGGGACTTCCCGATGCTTGGAAGCGCGCTGGTCTTTTTGAGGCGTATCGGGAAGGAATTGAGGCTGGCGTGTTTTCCCCGGCCTTGCATGGAACAACGCATTTCTGCCAGCCGGCAGTGGAGCGCTCCCTGACTGATCCCGGCGAACGGGGTTCTCTCTTGCGTAGATTCTGGACGGCGGGGCTACCCTACATTCATTGGCGCATGCCATGGATTGGATTTGAGTATTGGGATCCCGAACAGCCGGAAGAGCTACGTTTCCTGAGCGCTGAGACTCAAGAAACTTTAATTGGCCGCACCACGGAGATCTTCATCGAATTCTTTTCCAAGCCGCCGCGCTCGGCTTGCGCGCCCGGCTACCGGGCCAATCACGCCACGCAGCGCGCTTGGGCAGAGCGCGGGATTCGGGTGGCGCAGAACGGCCCTGGCAATGACATGCCACCGCACTTCGATCGCAACGGTATTTTGCAACTGTATCGCGCCATCGATTTCGAGCCGGCAGTGGAACAGCAGTTTTCGATAGCTGCTTGCCTGAGAAAGGCCGAGGACTGTTTTGCTCTGGGCCTGCCCGCGGTGGTTTCAATTCATTCGCTCAACTTTCATTCAACAATAAGGGACTTCCGAACGCGCACCCTGGAAGTCCTTGACGAGTTTCTTGCCGCGCTGGAATCGAGGCACAGGGATCTGTTGTATATCCTCGATGAAGACGTATACGCCCTGGTGGAAGAGGGCAAACTCGAATCAGCGCATTCCACTGTACGAGTGGCGGTTACAAAGCGAATGTTCGGCACAGGCTCCGCTCTCAGGCGGGGAGCATAGATGCCGGCCCGGAAATCAATGGTGCTGATTACGGTGGACTGCCTGCGTGCCGATCACTGTGGTTTCATGGGTTATAGTCGCCGAACCACCCCTTTCCTGGACCAGCTCGCCGCCCAGTGTTTTGTCTTCCCCACCGCTATCGTGGCGGGTGTGCCCACATACTATTCAGTTCCTGCGATTCTAGCCTCACGTTATCCGCTCGAGTTTGGGCGCGAGTTGGTTGGGCTCGTGGCCGGGGAACAGAACCTCGCTTCGGCTTTTAAGCAGGCCGGATATGCCACGGCCTTTTTTGGCGCAGCAAATCCCTACGTTTCTGCGCGCTTCGGCTATGACTTTGGGTTCGATACCTTCCGGAATTTCTTGGACGACAACCCGACGACAACTTCTGCTCCCATCACTACTGTGTCGAACGAGACTGGTTGGACCCGGGGCCTGAATCGTGTCTTGGATCATGTGAGCCACAAACTCGGGCCCCTCGGTGGAGCGTACGACGAGCTGTATTTCCAGTATTGTCAGCGTTGGGCTGCGCCAGCGCCCGAATCGCTCGATAGCCTGCGCCGTTTCCCAGCGGCCGATGTAATTGTGGACCAAGCCGCCGCATGGCTGTCGTCGATTGGTGAAGTTCCCTTTTTTCTGTGGCTCCATCTCATGGATCCGCACGCGCCTTACTACCCGGCAGAAGCGGGCCAGAAGCTGCTGGGAGAAAATAGAACGACCGCGGCTCAGGCGCGCTACAGCAATGCCTCCTGGAATCGCTCGGACCTGGGACTGAGACGCCTGCGCCATTACCGCGACGGCATTGTGTCACTGTACGACTCTGCGGTGTGTTGGGTGGATGCGCAGATCGCGCGCTTCGTCGAAATTCTGCGTCGGACCGAGCTTTGGAAAAACTGTATGTTCGCCCTTACCGCAGATCATGGGGAAGAGTTTCTGGAACACAACGGCCGGTATCACGCGCCATCCAGTCTGGCCGAAGAACTAATCCAAGTCCCACTTCTGCTTCGTGTGCCGGGAGTGGAGCGGCGGGAGCTGTGCCAATCGCCTTTCAGCTTGCTGCACCTGGCGCCCACTCTGCTCGACGCTGCTGACTTGCCGATCCCCGGGGGGTTTCAAGGGCGAAGCCACTGGACAGAAATGCGTGAGGGAAAAACATGGAGTGGCGCGGCAATAGCCGAGAGCATCTCGGGATGCACCAACCCGTTTCGGCCGGAGTTGCGGCGCGGGCATCGAATAGTGGCTGTGCGCGAGACGCGATATAAAGCCGTTTTGAATTTCGCAACTTCGACTGAGCACTTTTTCGATCTTGAAGCCGATCCTGGAGAGCAAGCGCCCTGGCCGAACGATGTCGCGAAGCCCGAGCGCCGCCGCCTCTTGGAGACCGCTCTGGAACACTTAAGGAAGTCGCCGCGGCGAGCTTCGGAGGGATATCTGCGAACTCGTTTGCGCGACATTGCACTGAATTTCCCCCAAACCGCGCACCGCACCAAAACAACTCCCAAGGCTCGAGCGAGTTTGGAGACCGAAAAGGCCGAATGAAGCCAATCCCCATCTTGGTTGATTCCTTCGCCGACGAGGGCCTCACGAACGCTCAAATGATTAACGCACGGGAGATTGTAAGCAGGTTGGATCCGTCCCGTTTCGCGGTCACCATGTTCGTTCGTGGCAGACCCGCAAAGCGAATCAGCTCCCGGCCCAACACGCGACTGATCCAGATCCCGGCCCGCCTGCAGACCATTCCTCTGTTTATTCAGTACATGCTCGGCAGACACGACATTCTTTTTTATCTGAAGGCTTCACCCGCCAGCCGTTGGTATATGAAGTTGCGAGCGCTTCGGCACAAGCGGTGCGTGATCGTCGGTACGGTTGAATCGCAGACAAACTGGCGCGATGACAGCGTCACCTCCCGGACCAAGGCTCTCTTCGAAGAAACGATCCTGCGTTGCGATTACTTGTACAGCAATTCCGAGATGGTCCGGCGAAGTCTGGAAGCGAATTACCATCTTCCCAGTGACGTAATTCCCACCGGGGTCGATACCGACTTCTTTACCCCCGATTGGGAAAGACCCGCAAATCCTCGGCCGCGCGTGCTCTTTGTCGGCTCCCTTCGAGCCTTCAAAGGACCACAGGCTGTGCTCGACGCCGCAGAGCGCCATCCGGAAGCGGATTTCGTGGTTGTCGGAAACGGTTTGATGGCACAGGAACTTCAGCTCCGCGCCAAGGCTATCCCGAATGTCACAATGCTGGGACTGCTGGGGAGAGATGCAATTCGCGAACAATACCGCAGCGCGGACATTTTTTTGTTTCCGTCCCGATGGGAAGGATCGCCACGAGTCTTGCTGGAGGCTGCCGCCAGCGGTTTGCCCGTGGTCGCTCGCAAAGACTACGAACCCGAATCTGTGATTGATAATGAGACCGGTTATCTTGTTGCGGATGACGAAGAGATGATGAGACGCCTGGCGCAACTCATCGCGGATCCTGCATTGCGCCGCGCGTTCGGCAAGGCCGCTCGTACGCACGTCGCCCGCTTCAGTTGGGATGTGATTACCCGGCAGTGGGAGGAAACATTCGCGCGATTGGCGTCCATCCCGGGGAGCAAGGGGGATCTCCGATCTTGACCTGCCGGATGGTGATCATTACTGAGATCATCGCACCCTATAGAATTCCCATTTTCAATGCGCTCGCGCAGCGAAAAGAAATCGACTTGCATGTTATTTTTCTTTCGGAAAGTGACCCTAGCCTGCGGCAGTGGCGGGTGTATAAAGAGGAGATCGATTTTCACTACGAAGTTCTTGCCTCCTGGCGAAGGCGATTCGGCCGGTATAACTTACTTTTGAACCACGGAGTGCTTGCCGCTCTGAACCGCATCAGTCCAGACGTTATCCTGTGCGGCGGATATAACTACGTTGCTTCCTGGCAGGCAGCCTCTTGGGCTAAGCGCCGGCGAGTGCCGTTCCTGCTCTGGTCTGAAAGCACAGTGCTTGACAACAGACGAAAGCACTGGCCCGTTGAGTTCATGAAAACTAAGTTCTTGCAGCTATCTCAAGGGTTCGTCGTTCCCGGCAGATCGTCCTATGACTACTTGAAAGAGCTGGGAATACCGGGGCAGCAGATCTTCAACGCACCCAATGCTGTGGACACGAGTTTGTTCTCGAAATTGGCGGACCAAGCCCGGGGCAACCGGTCGGTAGTCCAGGCACGCCGTAATCTGCCGTCGCGATATTTTCTTTATGTCGGCCGAATCGTTCAGGCCAAAGGAGTTTTTGACCTTCTGGATGCTTATGCTCTCCTCGACAAGGAGGTTCGCCTTCAGGTTGGCCTGGTATTTGTGGGAGAAGGCGCAGACCGGGTGGAGTTAATGAAACGCGCGTTGCGAATTGGTCCTGGAGACGTTCGATTCTTCGGATTCGTGCATCGTGAGCAATTGCCGGAGTTTTATGCATTGGCAGAAGCATTGGTGTTACCCACCCATAGCGACACCTGGGGCCTGGTAGTGAACGAAGCCATGTCGTGCGGATTGCCAGTGGTGGCTACCAGCGTAGCAGGCTGCGTCGCCGATCTCATTCAAAACGGCTGGAATGGATTCGTTGTTCCACCGGGAAGTCCGGCTCAACTGAGTGCTTCAATGACGCGGTTGGCGACGGATGCTGACCTGAGAATTAAAATGGCTGCCAACAGTTTGGAGTGGGTTCAGGCATACTCCCCTGCAACCTGGGCCGAAGGACTGGTCCAGGCCGTACAATTCGTGCGCAGGGAGGCTGCGTGAGAGTCCAACCGAAGGTTGTGCTGTTCCCTCTGGTCCTGGTTGGACTCTTGGCCCTTTTCTTTTTACTGGAGCGTTGTCCGGGCTACTTTGCCAATACGACCTACCTCGGCGCGATTCTCGCCCTGCAGATAGCCTTTGCCAGTCTCAGCCGATTTGAAGACCTATTCTTTCCGTTGCTGATGGGAGCCTTTCTGTTGGCAGGCTCGGACCTCCCATTTAACGCCGTCGGCATGTCGCTGCGCTGGGTTTTCCTGGCAGTCGGAGCACTAGGTGGCTTCATTATCTGGGTGAGGAGCCGTCGGCAGCGGCACTTTGCCCCCGTACACTTGGTGGCCGCATTCTGTGTGGTGTCCGCGATAGTCTCAGCGACGGTCTCTGAGACTCCCCGAACGGCTTTGCTCAAAGCCTTGAGTCTGTTCCTGCTGTTTCTGTATGCCGCCTCAGGGGCGCGATTGGCGGTGGCCGGACGTGAAAGAAGGTTTGTGAACGGATTGATCCTCTCGTGCGAAGCGCTGGTATATGTTTCGGTGGCGTCTTACTTCGTTCTCGGTGTTGAGTTGTTTGGCAATCCCAACGCCCTGGGCGCGATCACGGGTGTTGTCCTCGCTCCAATCTTGCTCTGGGCCGCGCTGGTGGCCGATAGCCAAAGACTGCGCCGGCGCCGCATGGTGGCGTTGGCGCTGTGCGGGGGCCTTCTTTACTATTCCAATTCTCGCGCCTCGATTCTCGCCGCAGCGATGACTACAGTGATGTTCACGGTCGCTATCCGAAACCAGCGTCTGCTGGTTCAATGCGCTTTTATTTCCGTTTTCTCGCTGACCCTAATGGCGATTGTTAGTCCTTCCCGCATGGATGTTTTCGTTTCCTCGCTGACGGAAAGATTCTACAAGGAGAGCAACCTCAATCCCGGCGTGTTCGGGTCCCGTCTCTCGCCCTGGACCGAGACGATGTCGGTTGTCAAACAACACCCGTGGTTTGGCAGCGGCTTCGGCACCAGCGGTTTGGGCGAGCTTCGACCCGACGTGGCCGGATCCTCGACTTACACCGCGGCGGGGACCAATCGGGAACACGGCAACAGTTATCTGGCGATGGCCGAATACATGGGACTGTTGGGTGCTGTTCCGTTTGTTCTTCTGCTGCTGATGGTGACCCGCAGAGTGGTTCGGATATACGCCTGGATGCGAAGAACCGGCAGTCCCTATCACTACGCGATTCCGTTCGGACTGGTGGCGACGGCGGGTCTGGTCCACGCTGGCTTTGAGGACTGGCTGTTTGCCGTTGGTTCCTATCTCTGCGTGTTCTTTTGGTTCGCGGTTTTCATCTTCATGGACCTGGTTCCACATCTTGAACCCGAAAGATCGATGTCCATTTTTCTTGCCACTCCCAACCGGCCAGCAACCGGACCAGTCGAAGTTGGGGCCGGTAGTATACTGACTCGAAATCCATAAACCACTGATGTGTCTGAGGGCAGGGAGAGCGATGGCGAATCACTCAGGACTGCGGACGACGGACGACCCGGCGATTCCCGAGCCAGTGCGCAAACGTGTGACAATTCTGGAGTGCACCCTGCGCGATGGCAGCTACGCGGTCGACTTCAAGTTTACGGAAAATGACACTGAAATCCTGGCCCGCGTTCTTGGACGCCTCGGATTCAAATGGATCGAGGTCGGCCATGGCGTAGGCCTGGGTGCAGCCGCGGCGGGGAAGGGCGCTATGCCCACGACCGATGAACGGCTGATCGAATCAGCGAAGCGCGCGGCGCCGAACGCCAAGATCGGATGCTTTTTCATTCCTGGAATTGGCACAGCAGACCAACTGAGGGCCGCCCGTGCCGCCGGCTTGGATTTCGTTCGCATAGGTTACAACGCGCCTGAGATCGAAGAAGCGTACCCCTACCTGACGCTAGCCCGCGAACTGGGACTGACTCCGTGCCTTAACTTCATGAAGACGTACGGCATTTCACCGGAATCGTTTGGGGAGAAAGCCAAAGCCGGAGCCGATGCGGGCGCCGAGGTGGTTTATTGCGTCGACTCCGCTGGTAGCATGTTCCCGGAGGACGTACGCAAATATCTCAGCGCGGCGCGCGAACGTTGCTCATGCAAGCTCGGTTTCCATGGACACAGCAACCTGCAGTTTGCCGTAGCGAACAGCGTGGAGGCCGTCCGCTGCGGCGCCAGCTTCATTGATTCGACGCTGTACGGATTGGGACGAAGCGCGGGCAATGTTCCGACCGAAGTAGCCGTGGCCGTCTTCAACAATCTCGGTATTGAAACCGGAATCGATCTTTTCGAAGTGATGGACGCCGCAGAAGAGTTCCTGGGACCCATGATGTCGCAGATGCAGCTCTACGACATGATGTCGGTGGCGATGGGGTACAGCCAGTTTCATTCTTCGTTTCTCCCTAAAGTGGCCTCTGCGGCCCGCAAACATGGAGTGGAATTGCGCAGGCTGGTGGTTGCCATGGGCAAGCTCGACCCCGTCAACCTGGATGACGACAATCTCGATCGCGTAGCCCGGAACCTTCCGAAAGCAACAACCGGAACAGCGCGTGAGGGTTTGACCTCGTTCGTCGCACCGGGAATCTCGGAGCATAGAATCAGCAGTTCTTTACGCGCCGTGCAATCGCTGGTCGACGGAATGAGCGTGACCTGTGCAAAACGGCGAGCCAGACCCGTGCTCGAGATGGTTGCCTCGGATTCACACTCTGCGGATCTGGTCTTGGCTGATCTGGTGCTGGCAGAAGGGCCCGTCGTGCTGGGCAGAGTAGTTTACGGTTCGTTCGAGATCCTCGAACAGGTTCTCAGGATGACAGGCAATAGCGTGACACTGTATTTAAACGACCTCGATGGCGGCGCATGGGGCGCCGATTGGCCTGCGTCCCTGCAGGAAATTGTGGGGACGGAGAGAATCCTGCCGGTTCGCTCCAAGCGCTTGTTCGCCAGTTACCTGGACGAAGTCGTGATGGCGGCCGCGCAGCGCTACGGCGACTTCTGCCTGATGATCTACGGCAATCCGACAAGGGCTCTACTGCAACGTTGCTCTGAGTCATTCAAAAACGTAGTCGTGCACGGTGATCTGCCGGCTGAAGCGCCGGAGAATTGCTGGCGGATAGAGGATTTTTCCGACCGGATGCATTTTGATTTGAGCATAGGCGCCGCGCTGCTGCTCTGCCCGCCAAGCACTGCTGACGCGACTTCCATTGACCAGCTTCTGTCGACGGATGGAGTTCTGATTACCACCGGCCATTTCCCCCGCCTCGAACAGGACCTTCCGACACGCGCAATCCTCAGGCTGGACCCCAACCATGCCTATCGCGGTCAGATGGAGCGGTGGGTAGCAATCTCGAATCTGATGAAGTCCGCGCAGCCCAGGGCTTTGGCGATTCAATGACCATCCGCGAAACCGTAATGGACCTGGTGACACGGCATGAGAGCCGGACTTTTCTGGTCGATGCAACCACTCACCGCGAAATCACCTACGGAGAGTTCCACCAGCACGCCTGTGCCCTGGCCGCGGAGTTGCGCCGAAGAGGTGTCCGCAAGGGTGACCGAGTTGGAATCATGGTTCCCAACGGTTGTGAACTGGCCATCCTTTATTTTGCCTGCATTTATCTCGGAGCCGTCATCGTTCCCGTCAACCCGGCACTGAGCCACGGCGAGGTCCAATTTATTCTGTCGAGCTGCAAGCCCGCGCTGCTTGTGGTTGGGCCTTCGTGTGTAGATGCAGTGAAAGGCGTGTACTCCAATGTGGTGAAGCTGGTCCCAGGCGAAGCAATTGCTGGACCGGACGATGCCGCCAGCATAGCGGTTGAGTCGCTCCCCAAGCCGAATGCATTTGTACCCCTGGAGGATTCATTTTCCGACGATCTGGTTTTGGTCATGTACACGTCGGGAACGACCGCAAAACCAAAGGGCCTGGCGCACAGAATCGCAAGCCTGTTTCGGAATGCAACGGCTTTTGCAGAAGCGCAGAAGATCGATCAAGACGCGCGGTTTTACCTCACGCTGTCGATGGCTTATATGGGGGGATTTTACAATCTCCTCGTGTTGCCATTCCTGTGTGGCGCCAGCGTGGTGGTAGATCAAGTATTCGATGCCCGTTCGAGCCTGCACTTTTGGGACAAAGTAAGAACTAATCAGGCCAATGCGCTTTGGTTCGCGCCCACAGTCATGTCGATCTTGTTGAGAATGGATCGGGGTCACACCGGGGAAGACTTTTGTCGCAGCTCGGTCCGTCATGTTTTTGTGGGTTTTGCCCCGCTTGCAATCAAGGTGAAGGAAGAGTTTGAAGCACGATATGGAGTGCGGTTAGTCGAAAATTACGGCCTCTCGGAAACTCTGTTCGTTAGCGCCCGCTCCAGCATTGGCTCTGACAGCGCGCTTGGATATGTAGGCGAGGCGCTGGCTGGCATAAAACTTCGCGTCGTGGGAGGGGAAGAGGAACCCGCCCCGCCCAGCGAGACTGGGGAAGTGCAGATTCTGACGCCCGACCTTATGGCTGGCTACCTCGATGCCGGGGGAAATCTTATCGAGACCGAAGCGCGCGAGTGGTTTTCCACCGGCGACGTGGGTCATCTCGACGAACGGGGATCCCTTTTCATTACCGGACGCAAGAAAGATATCATCATTCGTGGCGGCATCAACATCAGTCCAGCGGCAATCGAAGAAGTACTGATGCAAGCGCACGGCGTTGCCGACGTCGCAGTGGTGAGCATTCCGCATGAGCTGTATGGGGAGGACATCGTCGCCGTGTTGAAGCTACAATCTGGCGTCGAACTGGAAAGTATATTGGACGCACTGGTTTCACACGCCAGACAAAACCTGGCGCAGCATCAGCAGCCGGCGCGCTATATCGCGATCGACGAGTTTCCCAGAACTGCTACTGGCAAGGTACGCAAGGCCCGCCTTCGAGAATTGGTAGCTGAGAAGCTGCAGATCGGGTCGAGACCCATGGCATCGGAACGGGCTGCCTAGGCGCAACGGTGTCGAACTGATCGAGCTTTCCCTGATATTCTCGGACTCACTGTTGTCGGCGCGGGTGCAATAGTAACAGTGCGTGATTATTTCTCAGCAAGCCTTCCCGCAGACGACCGCTCAGCCCCGTAAGAACTGAAGACATGAAAATCATCGACCTATCATTGCCGATCGAAGAAGGCATGATGACGTTTCCCGCGCACTGGCACCCCGTCGTCGAAATCACGATTCTCGGCCGCCACGGGATTGAAGGTCGTGAAACGCGGAAGTTAGTCCTGGGAACGCATATCGGCACGCATGTCGACGCCCCGCGGCACTTCATTCCCGGCGGGTCGACAATCGATGAAGTCCCGTTGGATGTTTTGATTGGGCCGGCGACCATAGCGGACTTTACCGGCTGCCGGCCATTGCAAGAAATCGACATTGCCGACCTTGAGAGCAGACTGGGCGCAACCGTACCCCGGCGTCTGATTCTGCGCACGGGCTGGTCCAAATACTTCGGTCAAATGAAGTTCTATAAGAAGTATCCGTTTCTGTCGGAGCGGGCGGCGGTTTGGCTCGTGCAAAAAGGAGTGCGGCTCATCGCCATGGACACGCCCTCGCCCGACAATCCAGCCCATTCGCGGGAAGCGCCCAGGGACTCTCCCAATCACAAAGTATTGTTAGGCGCGGGAGTAGTTCTGGTGGAGTACGTGACCAATCTCAAAGCCCTGACTGCTACTGAGGTAGAGATCATCGTGCTGCCCCTCAAATTAAAAGGATGCGACGGCTCGCCTGCGCGATGCGTTGCCATCGAAAGGTGAGAATTGAGAGAACAGGTGCAGACATGGCTGCGTGAGTGGTTCGACAGCAGGGGCAAGATCGGCAAAGTTCCGCCAGAAAACTTCCTGACTACCGACTACTTTGCCGCTGGATGGCTTAGCTCGATGGAGGTGGTTGAGTTTGTTACCGAGATCGAGCGCGAGTTTGGAATGCAGTTTTCCGAGCAGGATTTGCAGGACCGCCGTTTTGTAGCCATCTCGGGCGTCACCGAGCTGATCCTCGAGCGTTCCAGACAGCTCAGCGAGAACAGGTAAGATAAAAACCGTGTTGCGCGCCTTGAGGAATGGCGACGAAAAGTGACTCCCCAAGCTTTGCACGCGGAAGGCGCTGTTTCCGGCACTGTGAGCGGCGCCCCGTTAGCCCGGCCGCTGCACCTGCTTACTCTGACACCTTTTTATCCCTCTGAGGGCGATGAAGTCCGCGGTTGCTTTGTTTCCGAGACCCTTCGGCAGCTCGAAGTATGCGGCGTCACTTCTTCTGTGATCGGGGTCGACACCATTTATCACGCGCGCAAACAGTCTTGTCCCGGTGCTCCCGCCGACTGGGTGCGCTATGCGCAACTACCCGGAAACTTCGGGCTGTCGAGCGCCGGCGGCATTCTCGGCGCATTTATTTTGGATCGGGTGCGGAAGCTGCATCGCAAGTCTCCAATCGATTTGATCCATGCCCATGCTGCGCTTCCATGCGGACATGCTGCGGCGTTTCTTTCAAAACGCCTTGGCATCCCGTTCGTCATCACGGTGCATGGACTGGATGTATTCAATACCTGTTTTGAGCAGGGCATCGCGGCAGGATGGCGCCGGAAAGTCTCTGTGCGGATCTACAACAGCGCGAGCAACGTGATTTGCGTCAGCAAGAAGGTGCAACAGGCGGTCCGGGAAGGCGCGGGCGGTGCGGTTTCCACTGCCGTTGTTTATAACGGTACTGACCCGAATGTTTTTTCGCCAGGCCCTCCTGCGTCAGGCTCCGCGCCGAACCATCCGCTCACACTTTTGATGGTTGGGAATCTCTTGCAGGGCAAAGGGCACGAACTTGTGCTGCATGCAATGAAGAAACTGAAGGCATCCTATCCGCATTTGCAATGTCGCATCGTTGGGGAAGGCGCCGATCAGGAACGCTTTGCAAGTCTGGCCCGGCATCTCGGCATTGGCACTCACGTACACTTTCTGGGCCGCCAAAGCCGCTCAGAGGTGGCGGCGGAGATGCGGAACTGCACCGTATTTGTTCTGCCAAGTCGCTTCGAAGGATTAGGTTGTGTTTATCTTGAGGCGATGGCGTGTGGCAAACCTGTTATCGGATGCCGTGGTCAGGGCATCGATGAGGTTGTGGTACACGGCACCAACGGTTGGCTGATTCCTGTCAACGGTCTTGAGGAGCTGGTGCAAGGGCTGCAGGTTCTGCTTGGGGACTACGAACGGCGACAGCAAATCGGCGAGGCGGCCCGGCAGACGATTACCGCTAAGCTCACTCTCTCCCATCAGGCTGAAAGCCTGGTCGAGATTTACCGAGGAGCCGCACGATGAATGCGAATCCTGCCATCCTCCAGGAATCAAGCCCCCGAACAGAGATTGTCGCCATTACCGAAGCGGATTTGGCTGATGTCGCCCGCTTCATCGCTAGTCAATCCGGTAGGGAACAAGAAACAGTGGAAGCTCACCTGCGCTGGTTCTGGCTTGAGAACCCCGCGCACCAGCCTCAATATCCCATGGGCTTTGGACTGTTGTGCTCTGATCGGCTCGCCGGTTGCATTCTGTGTTGTCCGCAGTGGTTTCATTTCCAGAACAAGCAGATTCTGTTCATGGGATCGAGCTCATTCTATG
>JBAVAV010000742.1:0-4935 GCA_049585895.1 Candidatus Sulfotelmatobacter sp.
GTCCACCCTGATCAATCTGTGCGACTACGATTGAGGCGTTGTCGTAATCCTGCTGTCCGGTGAAGCCGAAAAACGCGGTGTTGCTTTGGTTGTCGGCAGGCTGCCAGGCTCCTGGAAATAAATGGTGAAGATGCGCGATCTCCGAAATAATGTCCTTCTTCGACTGGATCGCGGCGATACGATCTAGTTCCATTTGCAACGGTTTCAGACCGGCCGCTTCGATTCCGCTTTCATCCATGCAGGCGGCCCAGTAATCCCCAATCTTTTGTTGTACCGGGCTGCGTTTTGAATCATTCGCGCTGGCAGCTTCCAGGGTTTCGCGGACGGCCATTTCATTCCATAGTTGCAGACTGCTTCCCGTGCTCCAGAAAACCTGGTCGGGCGGAATCGGATTGGCCGTAAGCCACTTGTTGCACGAGTATTTATAGAAGTTGTCGCAAGGGTTGAGCGATTTGTCGGCCAAAGTTGGATCGAAGTGTTGCAGCTCGGGCGCCGTAGTTTCGGCCGCGTCGCCTGCGGAATCTAAAGCAGCGGCCATAAGCACGGTTTGGCCAAACACGGCGGCCGGCAAGATCAAAAGCAACAAACAGACGAAACTCTTAACGATCGACATGGAGCCCTTTCGGTAGCACACGGATTGGATGATGGCGATGCTTGATGGAAGATACGCGCATGGGAAAGCACAAGTTCCGCACCGCAGGGGACAAGACGCGCACTTCAGCTTTCCCGCGGAACAATATACTACGGACGAGGCTGTGGCCGGATGGTTAGCGGTAAGTTGGAGAAAATTCCGACCCGGAGGCTGGGACCGGTCGGCTTTTATTTTGGCACTTCGAAGCGGTAGCCAATACCTCGCAGGGTCTTCAGGTATTGGGGATGCCTCGGATCGGTCTCGATTTTCTCACGCAGGCGGCGGATGTAAACGTCAATCGAGCGCGGCGTCACATAAGGCGTTTCTTTCCACACCGCGTCCAGCAGTTGATCCCGCGTCAGGACGCGGCCGCGATGCAAGGCCAGATACTCCAGCAAACGAAATTCTCGAACCGTGGTAAGCACGGATCTGCCTTGCACTTGAACTGTCATTGAGGCAGCGTTGATTTCGAGTTCGCCCAGACGGAGCGTTTCTGCCGGCGCGGGCGCCAGGCGCAGTCCACGCAGCACGCTGCGCATGCGCGCGATTAACTCGCGCGGACTGAAAGGTTTGGTGATGTAGTCATCTCCTCCCAGTTCTAGACCCTTCACGCGGTCGGCCTCGGCGGTTTTGGCGGTGAGGAAGATGATGGGCGTTGCTGAAAGGCTCGGAGTCTGACGAATCTGCCGGCATAGATCGAAGCCATCCCCGCCGGGAAGCATTACATCGAGAAGGAACATCGATGGCATTTCCCGCAGCGCCTCGGAGACCACCGACGTGCCCCCGGCAAAGCCCTGGACATCAAAACCCGCAGCCTGCAAGTTATGGGAAATCAACCTGGCAATATCCTCATCGTCTTCCACCACAAACACAAGGCAGCGGGGCGCCTCTGCAATGGCCACATCGCGCACCGGTTCGTAGGATCCCATAGGAAGGTGCATCTGCGGCCTGGTTGCTCTTGCCGGATGCCAAACCCGCCTCAGCGGCCTGGTCTCTCCTGAGACTCTATTGCGGCAATGTTTCGAGAATGTTTCCTTGGTGTTAAAGGATGATGAATTCCGGAAGGCTGTTCTCGGTTCTCTGAGAGAGCTGAAGCTTGGTTCGCGGGAACACTGGGAACTACACTGGGAGCTGAGAACTAAGAACTGAGAGCCGAGAACTGCTACGTCGCCTTCTTCTTCGGCAGGTGCCGCAGACTGCGGCCTTCGATCAGGTTGTAGAGATCTTCCGCCAGATTCGTGGTGTGGTCGCCGGCGCGCTCCAAAGCCTGCGCCATCAAGAGCACGTCAAAGCTGGAAGGATTGTTCTCCGACGCATGTTCGGTGAGGTGCTTTTGGAACATGGCATGGCAGACCCGGTCGATGTCCTTATCCATCTGCAGGACTCGGCGGGCACACTCCAGATCGAGATCGACAAAACCGCGATAGACCAGATCGAGCATGTCGCGCAGGGTCACAGACATTTCCACCAGCTGCCGCACATCGGAAACAGCCATTTTCGCGGTCCTCGATTGCACGCGTAGAGCCACGCTCATTACCAGGTCGCCAATGCGTTCCAGGTCGGTCGTTGACTTCAGGCTGGTCAGGAGCTGGCGGGCACGAGCCTCATTCACCCGCGTAATGGCGGCGGGCAGGCGCTCATCGATCTGGCGCTCGATCAAGTCGAGTTCCTTCTCGCAATCCCTGATCGCCAGAAATGCCATGCGGGAAGAATGAGTCAGCAGATCGCGCACGTTGAACGCCGCGTCGCGGGCAATGAGAAAGGCCCGCAGCGCCATCCCGGTAAGATCGTCGAGAGAGCCGGCGCTCTTCCTGGCGGCTTTCTTACTAACCTCTTTCGCAGGCGCTCGCTCAGGACCATCGCTTGCGACGGATGCTTCGAACGTAGTTGCCTTGCGGGGCATATTTGTTTGGCGATAGAACAATCCGGCGTATGCGCGCCCGAACCCAAGTAGAGTGTAGCCCCGGAATGTGAAAAGATGGTTAAAAGGGATCCGCCGGGGCACGGTCACTCTTGCAAATCGCGTCCAGCAGAGGGGTTAAACGAGAAATTGCACATGGATCTCATCGAGTACTTTCGCCGTCAATTCAAGTACGACCATTGGGCGAATCGCGAGATCGTCTCTGCATTGCGCCCCGCAGCTACCCCGTCGCCGCGATCTCTGCAACTGCTGGCGCACATTCTTTCGGCCGAGCGGCTCTGGCTGGAGCGTTTGACGCAGCAGCCGCAAAGCTTGCCGGTTTGGACCGCTTTCGACCTTGGTCAGTGCGAGGCGCATCTCGCCGAACTGAGCGTGGTTTGGCCCGACTACTTCGACCAACTTTCGCCGGCCATACTCTTGGAAACGATCGCGTATAAAAACAGCAAGGGCGAAGCCTGGACCAGCACTGTGCAAGACATCCTGACGCACGTTTTCCTGCATTCGGCGTATCATCGCGGGCAGATCGCCGCCGAGATGCGAGGCCGCGGGGACACGCCGGCTTACACTGACTTTATTCACGCAGTGCGCCAGGGGCTGATTGAATAAGGCTTTGATCGGGCAGGCGTCCGACGCAGGAGTAACGATGAAAGGACGCCAGTTTTATGCCTTCGCCACGTTGCAGATCGTCCTGGTGGGTGCGCTGCTTTGGTGGATCTTTTCCAGGCCTGGTCCATGGTCTCTGCAGCAGGAAATCGGTGCTGCCCTGGTCGTCGCCGGAGCCGCCGGAATTGCCCTCGCCCGCTATCAACTGGGGAAATCATTTTCCCTCAAAGCTGAGGCCCGCCAGTTGATTACCCATGGCCTTTACTCGAAGATTCGCAATCCGATCTATGTTTTTGGCACTTTGCTCTTTGCGGGAATCGTATTGTTCGTGCAGAAGCCGATCCTCTGGTTGGTAGTCGTCGCCGTCATCATCGTGCAGATCATCCGCGCCCGCCGTGAAGCTCGTGTGCTGGAAGCAACCTTTGGCGACGCATACCGCGAGTATGAACGCAAGACCTGGCTTTGAATAATGTCGCGGCCTCTTTGCCCTCTCCCGCGTAAGGACGTAATATCTCAACGATGAGGAAACTTCCGGCTCTTCTTATCCTACTGTTCTGGGCCGCCGCGGTAGCCGGCTCTGACGAGGCCAGGATTCCTCCCATGCCCGCCGCGGTATCCGGCAACGCCGTCGCCAGCCTGCAGGAAGGTCTGGAAGTGTTTTCGCTGATGGGAGTGGGTCCGCGGAAGAGCTGGGACGACGTTACGAATCAGGTCTACATCCTCCGGCTATCCTCGGGAAAATGGAGCGAAGGCCGCCCCGTGCCAGGCGTCGTCGGCCGCCTCGGCGCTGCTGCCGCCGGCGCCGGGGGACAGATCGTTCTAATAGGCGGATATGTGGTCGATAACCAGGGCGCCCAGATCATCGTTCCCGATGTCAATGTTTATGTGGCGTCGAGCGCACGCTGGTATCGCGCCAAGGATATCCCGATTCCGGTCGGCAGCGCCGTGTCCGGTGTGAACCATGATCGTTTCGTGTACCTGATCGGTGGCTTGTCTTCTAAGGGTCCGGTGAACACTGTGCAAGTCTACGACTCCGAAAAGGATTCCTGGAGCCAGGCCACGCCTTTTCCCGGCGCTCCCGTTTTTGGTCTTGCCGGCGGACTTGCCGCCGACGCGATCGTTGTGGTGGATGGCGCAAAAACGGGTCCGGCCGCCGGCCCGCCCTATGTGGCTTCGGACGAGGGTTGGTTCGGCAAAATTGATCGCAAGAATCCCACGAAAATCGAGTGGAGCAAACTGCCGGCCCATCCCGGTGCGGCGCGTTTCGGTATCGCCGCAGCAGGCTCTGAACGGGACAAGAAAGTTTTCTTTTCTGGGGGCACGGCAGCGCCTTACGACTACAAGGGACTCACCTCCGATGGCAAGCCCGCCGAAGCCTCCCCGGTAACCTTTACCTACGACGTGCACCATGGCCGGTGGGAAACGATCAGCGAGAACACCCTATATCCTCGCATCAGCGGAGGACTCGTGGTCACCCCGGTCGGCGCAATGATTCTGGGCGGCATGGTTGGTAATCAAGCCGTGACGGCCGGCGTAACGATTCTGCCCAAGAAATGAGCGATTTTAGGGCCACAAGGCTCCTCACCAATTTCTCTCTGTCCTAACGGTGCTTGTTTCGATCCAGTCGCAGTGCTAGAAAAGCCTAAGAACTGCAAGACGTCTTCAAGCTGGCCTGTTTCACGATTCGTCCCTTCGTTCTGACTGATCACGGTAGCCGGTGAAGTCGACACGTGCATCTTAACCCCGCCCTAGGGAGGATTTTTCCATGTCCGCTACATAC
>JBAVAV010000743.1:0-1957 GCA_049585895.1 Candidatus Sulfotelmatobacter sp.
TGTAAGGACTATGGGGGGTATTTTCGCGGTAACTGCTCAACCCGGGGCGGGAGCGGATTGGCCTTGTAGGGCGTCGCGAATGGCCCGATAGGCGTCGATGCCGCAGCGCTTGGCGGTGCCGATGACGGAGCGGACCGCGGCAAACAGATCGGCCCCCCAATCGGAGCGGAAGCCGCCCGTGACTTTACGATAGGTGGCAGTAGGCCGTAGTTCGCGCTCGCTGCTGTTGTTGTCGGCGGCCACTTCGGGATGATCGAGGAAGGTGAACAGGTGATCGCGGATCTTGGCGTATCGCTTGCGCAACCGTCGGCCGTCGCGTTGGGTGGGTGCCAGCGCCATGATAGCATCGAGCGCGCAGTCCAATCGCCTTCGATATTCCCGCCTTGTGCTCTCGGCTAGATCCCGGTGACGCCGCGCCAGCACCACCGCGCGCAGCAGCAGCGCCTTCATGCGTGGCGCAAAGATCGTGTCGCCGGCCTCGATCGCGTATTGGCAGTCGCGCAATTGATGGGCGAGGCAGACCTGCCAGGCCTCGGCATGGCCCTGCTGGGCGCCGTAAAGGTCGGAGACCCAGATCGCCGGACGATGTCCGTCCAGCACCTCGGCGACCACGCCGGCGCCACGGCGGTGGCGAATGACGTGGATCACCACGTCCTCATTCTGGAACACCCAGTTCCAGCAAGTCTTGCCGTCGATGCGCACGCCGGTTTCATCCGAGCAGATCACGCGGGCGCGGCGCAGGCGGGCGAGGATGCCGGCCACCTCGGCATCGAAGCGCGGTTTGGCGCGACGGAACGCGGCATCCAGCGCGCCTTCGCTGATCTGCAGCGCCCAAAGGTCCAGCAGCAGCCGGCTCAGCCGCTTGTAGCTGACCGCATGCACGAAGCGCAGATACATCGCCAGCGCCACGATGTTGACGGTGAACGGGCTGCCAGGCTGCAGTCCCTCCGGCACCGCCGCCAGCGTGGTTCGGCCGCAGCCTGGGCAATGCCCGGCATAGCGCTCCACCCTTGTGACCACCGGGTGCACCATGGGCAGGTCGATCTTGTCGTAGCGGCTGTCGAGCCTTTGGTCGGCGTCGCGCAGCGCGGCCTGGCAGTGCGCGCAACGTGCCGCCTTGGCGATCACCACTTCGTCCGGCTCCGAGGCGAGCGTGCGCCCGCCGCCCTTGCGGCCGACGCTGCCCGCCCGCGGACCGGGCTGGCGCGGCTTCTTCTTCTGATTGGGCTTCTGACCCTTCGACGGCGGCACGCTAGAGTTATTCGGCGTCTTACGCGGCTCGTTGAGCTTCGCTTCAAGCTCCGCAATGCACGCCTTCAGTGACTGCACCTCAGCCGACAGCGCCAGGATCAACGCGTCCTTCTCGGCGTGGCTCAGTTCGCTGAGGGTGCGGACCTCGGGCACCCGAAGCTTGAATCGAGTCGCCCGTGATCGTGTCAACCGTTATCGCGTCGCCGCTCATCGCTCTCAACCAACCCCGGCGAAACCCAGGATGAGCAGTTACAGGCGACGACCTTAATGTCCTCTCATGTGTTGTGAGAACGCGTGAGTTTGATCACACTCATTTTCAAATCCGCCCGAGGGTTCACCATGATTCCAGAGAGACGATAGTTCTGACCCAACTTCCGGACTTTGGAGCTTTGGTCAGCGTGAAAGCCGCAGAAATCCTGGACTTGGGTGCCCAGTCGTCAAATTGTGGTGCTAAATTTTCCGGGGCTCCGGCGAAGTTTTCGTCTTGACCTCGGAGGCGGAGCCATGATTTGGTCAGCACATTACCGTGCTCCGACGCGAATGCTTAGGTCAAGAAGATCCAGATAAGACGCGGATTTTCGACCTTTGCAGCCCCCGAAGGCTCTTCTGAGACCTCGCGAGGTGTGGTGCCTAAACGCCGGCGCGACCGCTAACGCATTGTTGCGGAATCATGTTTTCGAGGAAGGTCCGGAAGTTGGGTCTGAGC
>JBAVAV010000744.1:0-10596 GCA_049585895.1 Candidatus Sulfotelmatobacter sp.
GAATACACCTTGGCCGGCTCTATCTACAAGGGCCGTGTCACTCGCGTCCTCCCCGGAATGCAATCGGCTTTCGTCGACATTGGCCTGGAGCGCGATGCCTTCCTTTATGTTTCCGATTTTATGGAACTGGAGGAGCACGACGAAGACGTCACCGACGTCATTCCCGCGGAACGGGGAGTAAGGGATCTGCGTCCGCAGTTCGCGCGTTCTGAATCGCCGGCTGCAAACCCGGAAGCCCACGCACAGAAAGACGGCCTTGAACAGACTGCGGAAACCGGCCAAGTCTTCCTGCCTTCTGAAGAAGCAGAAACCCAATTCGAGACCGGCCCCGCATCAGTTTCGGCGGGTGCCGCGCCGGAATCTTCCGCAGGTGACGACTCGCAGTCCCGCGATCGCGGCGGTTGGCGGGGACGCCGCCGCCGCCGTGGCGGACGCCGCGATGGCCGGGAGCGCGGGCCGGAACGTGGACCGGGACTGGGACCGGAACGAGGGTCGGAACGAGGACCAGAGCGTAGCGCCGAGCCGCGTTTCACACGGCCGGCCGAGAATGTGCCCTCGCGTTCGCACGAATCGGGCAGAACCCAGTCTTTCGGACCGCCCGCCGGATACCAGCCGATACTGCTTCCCGGAGAGTCCATCTCCAAGTATCAGCATTTGTCGCAGCCACCGCTGCAGGACCCCCACGCTGTGGCACCGATTGAGTCGGCGCCGGAAACTAAGCCCGTATCGCATGCCGCAACGTTGCCGCAGGCTGAACCGGTCTTGGCCGCCGCTCCGCCCGTGGCCGAGCCTTGGCGCGAAAAGCCCGACGCTTCGGGCGCCGAACGGGACGAGCAGGCTGAGGCTGCCAGTTTCCCCCGATGGGAGCGGGAATACCGCCAACCCGAACCCACCAGCCCTGTGGCCGCCGTTGGGGCCGCAGCAGCCCGGGCCGCCGAAGAGGATGCACCCCGCGACGAATACACTCCCGTGACGGAACACACGGACCTTGCGGCGTTGCCGAATGAGGCCTCCGCCGCAGGGCTCGCTCCTGACGCGCACACGATGGAAGAAGAAACCATTGACGAAGAGGAAGCGGACACGGTGCGCTACGGCGATCATGACTCTGAAGAGGAAGAGGACGAGAGCGGCTTCGAAGAGTTTGAAGAGGAGACTCGCGCCGCTGGAGATCGTACTTACGATTCCGCCCATGAAGCTTCCGCTCCCTCTGAGAATGCTCCTTCCGGTACTTCCGTTCCTTCCGCGGAAGTGACAAACGCGGGTGCAGCCGAGCCTGCCACCGAAGAAACCGAAGAGGAGAATGGCGAAGAACTGGAACTGGAAGAGGCGCAGGCGGAAGCGGAGGCATTGCTCGATGCCGAAGCTCGCGGCAACGGCACCGTGGACGCCCGCGTGGAAGTTCGCGCTCCGGCTGGGACTGCCGGGTATACGCAACGCGCCCCCAGGCCGGGCTATGACCGCCGCCCTCAGCGTGGACGCCGCGGTGGACGCCGCTTCCCGCGCCGCGAGCAGCAGGACGTTCCTAAGATCAGCGATCTGTTGAAGGAAGGCCAGGAGATCCTGGTGCAGATCGCCAAAGAACCGATTGGCAAGAAGGGCGCGCGCATCACCAGCCACATCGCGTTGCCCGGACGCTTCCTGGTCTACATGCCCACGGTGAACCATACCGGCGTTTCGCGGAAAATTGCCTCCGATGAAGAGCGGCAACGGCTGAAGCGCATCGTGATGAGCGAGCGCGACAACGGCCACGGAGGTTTCATCGTACGCACCGCCGCGCAGAGTGCGAGCGAAGAGGAACTTCGCGCCGACATTCGCTTCCTCAAGGGCTTGTGGAATGACATCAAGACGCGTTCGGAAAGTTCCAAACCGCCGGCACTGATCTACCACGACCTTAACGTTGTCGAGCGCGTGCTGCGCGACCAGGTCACCTCCGACTTCTCCGTAATCTGGGTCGATACTGAGCCCGAGTACGAGCGCATCCTGCGGTTCTTCAACCGCTTCCAGCCCGCGCTGATGAAGCGCGTCAAGCTCTATACCAAGGAAACGCCGCTGTTCGAGCAGTTCGGACTGAACGAGGAGATGAACAAAGCGCTCAAGTCAAAAGTCTGGCTCAAGAGCGGTGGCTACATCGTCATCAATCAGACCGAAGCGCTGGTCGCGATCGATATCAACACCGGCAAATACGTGGGCAAAACCACGCGCCTCGAAGACACCATCGTCAAGACGAACGTGGACGCGATCAAAGAGATCGTGCGCCAGATTCGCCTGCGCGACCTCGGCGGCATCATCATTATCGACTTCATCGATATGGATGAGCGCCGCAACCGCCAGCGCGTGATGCAGGCTCTCGAAGAAGAACTCCGCCACGACCGCGCGCCGTCAAAAGTTCTCCAGTTCAACGATTTTGGCCTGGTCGCGATCACTCGCAAGCGGGTAAAGCAATCGCTGGAACGCACCATCGGCGCGCCTTGCCCTTACTGCGCGTCCACGGGCTATGTGAAGTCGGTGACCACCGTGTGCAACGAGATTTACGTCGAGATGCGCAAGATCGCCAAACACCTGGAGCACGAAGACGTCATGCTGCGCGTGAATCCGGAGGTAGCCAAGGAGTTGAAGGGCAACGGTGGCCGCCTGTTGAACGAGATGGAAGAACTCACCAAACGCACCATCATCGTGAAGAGCGATCCCGCGCTGCACCAGGAGCAGTTCGATATCAACTAGCTGTCAGCCGTCAGCTATCAGCCGTCAGCCACCAGTGCCCATGTGGGGACAGCCGCCCTCGGCTGTCCGCCGGGCAAAGCCCGGCTGTCGCCTGCGCCACTGCAACCTTTGCTCCCCGCTTTGAAAGGGCGCTGCTTCCAGCCGCGCCGTTCGATTCGGCATCGTTCGGAAATGGCAAAAGATCGGGAAGGGCACGGCTTCAGTTCCTAGCCTGCCCTGAGCAAGCGAAGGGTGCGCCCGGAGCCAATAAAAGACCGCGTTTAGCCTCTGAGGGGAACTCGGTACCCATTTTATGTGCCATCCATGATGGTAATTACTATGGTAAAATCAATGCCATGACGACTACCCTGACCATCGATCGAGCGGGACGCCTTGTTCTGCCCAAACCGGTGCGGGATGAGCTTCAATTGTCCGCGGGAGACTCGCTGGAACTGGAGAGTTCCGAGGATGAAATCGTTTTGCGTCCGGTGCGAGGCTCCGCGACCATGCGGAAAAAACAGGGGGTATGGGTGATGCGAAGCGGCAAGCCGCTTTCCGCGGAAATCGTCAACCAGACCATCCGCAAAATTCGCAATGAGCGTGGGCGCGTCGATGCCAGCTCCCTACGGTCCTCTCGCCGCGGCGCTGAGAAAACCAGTTGAAATGGTTCTTTGATACCTCAGTTCTGATTCCAGCTTTTGTGGAAGACCACAAAGATCATGAGCGCTGTCTGGCGGTTTACGCTCCTTCCAATAAACGAGTCGCATGTTGTGCCACTCACAGCCTCGCCGAGGTCTATGCGGCAGTGACGCGGCTGCCGGGTGAGTTTCGCGCCAGCCCAAAGCAGGCAATGTTGTTCCTCACCGATATTCAGGAGCACCTCACCATCGTGTCGCTCGAAAGTGCCGAATACTTCCACGCCATTCAACAGGCAGCTTTCAACGGGATTGTAGGTGGAACCATCTACGATGCACTCCTGGCTGCGTGCGCGATCAAAGTAAAAGCGGAGACCATCTATACCGACAACGAAAGGCACTTCCGCATGTTCGGCCCCGACGTTGCCAGCCGAGTGAAGAAACCCTAGCCGTGAAATCCAGCACCACTGGAGAGCTCGGAAGACCGCATCGTCCTTCGTCCAGCAAGGGAGGAGTTGGCCTTCACCAGAAACAAGGGATCTGGGTTTTCGGCGTCGGCGAGCCGATTCCCGCCGGAGCTACCGATGAAACGCTGCGCCAGATTCGCCGCCAGCGCGACCTGAGCTTCATGGGCAATCTGCCCACGCGCCGCCCGCGACGGAAGAAATCCCGGTGAAATGGTTCTTCGACACCACCGTCCTGGTTGCGGCGCTCCTGCCCGACCATCCTCACCATGCCCGCAGCTTCCCGGTGTTTGCGTCTGCCACTCGCAAGCGAGCGGCCTGTGCGGCCCACAGCCTGGCGGAAGCGTACTCGACCTTCACCCGTTATCCCGGAAAAGAGCGGATGAGTGCCGAACTGCAAGCTTGGTTCTGCAAGGAATCGAACATCGGGTTACCCTGGTTTGGCTTGACGGCGATGAGTACTGCGCCACTATCCGCGCATGGCACAGCTGGGAATCGTGGGTGGGAATGTTTATGACGGTCTGGTCGCGGCATGCGCACTCAAGGCAGGCGCGGACCATCTCTACACGTGGAATGTGCGCCACTTCGATTTGCTGGGCGGGGAAATACAAAAGCTGGTAACGATGCCGCCAGCAGTCTAGCTCCCCGCGTGCGCCAGCGCTTTCACGGCTGCATCGCAGCGGACGCGAAGTTTGTCGCAAGACTCGGGGATGGCCTTGGCCGCTGCTGCGGCGTCGCGAGATGTCGCGGAGACCATCTTCGCAACCCCGCCTGCGTCCTCGGCAGCACCGGCCGCCATCTCGAGCAGGACGACCAGAGCATCGGCGTGGAGTATCCAGAGCGACGACATGTTCTCGCTGCGCTTCAGTTCTTCGATTTCGGTGCCGATGCGCGCCGAGATCGATACCAGGCGGATCAGCGAGCTGGCCACGTCCGCCCGCGCGCTTTTCTCTTCCAGAAAGCCGGCGTTGTAGGCTTCGGCTTCGGCTACGGTCAGCGTAAGGTTGAAGAACCGCATAGGGACAACTTGACGGTACCTGGGATCGGCCACGCGCACAAAGATGCGGATGGATTCTTCCACGCGGCGCAGCTTGCTTTCTTCCATGGAAATCTGTTGGGCCGTAATCACGGGAGGCTGAAAGGTCTGAGCCGGAGTTGGAGTCTTCACAGCCGCGACTCGCGCGGGCTTGGCCGCCGCCGCGGCGCCGCCCGAACCGTGCGCGCCGCGGTCATCGCTTTGTGTCAGCAGCGACTTGCGGATCGGAGGCCGCCGGTCGAGTTCCTTCTTCAGTCGCGAAACCCGCCTGAATTTTTCCAGCGCGCCGCTGTAGTCGGCGCGCAGCATTTCTCCTTTTTCAATGGCCGCCACGTGCTCCACTGTTACATCCACGCCATCGACCGTGCTGAGGATGGTGCCGCCCAGTTCTTCGAGGGCTCGTCCGAACTGCTTGATCTCTGTGAGAGCTTTTGCGAACAGTGCGTCGAATTGTGCGCCGAAGGCCGCGTTGTACGATGCGACCGTGGCCAGCACTCCGGGATGATAAAACGACGCGTCCAGCCAGGTTTTCAGTTCGCGCACCTGGGAAATGATCCCGGAGTCGATCAGCGAATTGAAATCGCGGAAACGGCTAGTCTCCTGGCGCAGCGGTTCGAAGCGCCGCAGCAGTTGGACGTGCTCTTCCGGGAGAGATGGCACATCGGAGTCGGCGAGGATTTCGATCAGCGCAATTTCGAAGGGAGAGAGCGGCAGCGAGCCGTCCAGCCCATAACCCTTCTGGTCCCACTGGCCTTGAACCCGCGGATGCCGGTACAGGAAAGTTGCCACCAGATCGGTCTTGTCACGGTTGACTTCGCTGGCCTCGCGCTGGCGCACAAAATAGCGCAGCAGGGCCTCGGCGACTTCGGAGTCAGTGTCGGCAGTCAGAGCGTGGCGCAGCATGGCGGGCGTAATTGCCAGGTCCAGCAAATGCAGCCAGCGGTAGAGCCGGGACAGGGTCGCAGGAAGGTCACACTCGGTTTGCAGGAGGGAGTTCTCGTCCAGTCCGGTGGGAATTGGTGTTTCCCCGCCCAGACAATCCGCCATGAGCTTCTGGTAGAAGCTCTGCACTGTCGCCAGAATCGCGAGCTCAAACCTAAGATCCTCGGCCAAGAAAGCTCCCGAGCAGAATTCTCCCTGAATTTCCGGGAATTCCGACTAATACTCAAGTAAAGACGAGAGTCACCTGGGCTGCAAGTTACTACGGGGCGATCACCGACACTGGGTTCCATCCGCTTCCGGAGGTACATGCCCTTTTGTGCATCTGCGAAAATCCGTGCCTGGCGGACGCCGCCGCAAAACGGACGGTCGTGTCCGGTCAAAACACCACGGTCTTGTTGCCATACAAAAGCACACGGTTTTCCACGTGCCAGCGCACGGCCCGGGAGAGCACAACTTTCTCTAGATCACGGCCTTTGCGGATGAGATCTTCGACCGTGTCGCGATGAGAGACTCGAACCACGTCCTGTTCGATGATCGGGCCATCGTCGAGCACCTCAGTGACGTAGTGACTGGTCGCTCCGATCAGTTTTACTCCGCGCTCGAAAGCCTGATGATAGGGTTTGGAGCCGACGAAGGCGGGCAGAAACGAATGGTGGATGTTGATGATGCCTTGCGGATACCGCGCCACGAATTCGTTGGAAAGGATTTGCATGTAGCGGGCGAGGACCACGAAGTCTGCTTTGTGCTCTTCGATTAGTGATTGAATCTTTTTTTCCGCATGGGCCTTGTTGCCTTTCGTAATGGAAACAACCGCGTAGGGAATTTTGTAGAACTCGGCAATGGGCTGGTTGTCGGGGTGATTGGAGATGATCAGCGGGATATCGCAGACGAGTTCGCCGCTTTGATGGCGATAGAGGAGATCGACGAGGCAATGGTCGTATTTCGAAACCAAAATGATCATGCGGGGACGGTGGGAAGATTGCGCCAGCCGCCATTTCATCTGGAACTTCTCGGCTATGGGCGAGAAGTGCTTGCCGAACTCGGCGAGGTTCTTCTCGGTGAGATCAATGTCGAAATCTTTGGGATCGAACTCGACGCGCATCAAGAAAAGGCCGGATTCTTCGTCGGCGTGTTCGTCGGCGTGCAGTATGTTGCCGCCGTGGCGGTATACGAAGTCGGCGATGGTGGCAACTTCGCCTTTGGCATCCGGGCAGGAGACGAGGAGGATGGCGGGAGGTTTCATAGTCTCGACGGTCCGCCTCTATGTTGACCAGCGAATGCACGCCTCGGGATTTACGTCGATTCCCATTTGAGCCACGTCGAGCAAACCAGGCGGTACCCAACTCACCAGCGTACCTTCAGAGAAGTCAATCCAAATGTCCCACGGTGGTACGTTGTTCACATCAAAAAATCCGTTGGAACTGGCTTCCGCTGCACCGCACGCGAGGTTCTCGCTTGGGGTGTACAGGAGCAATCGTTCCCCGACGTTCGCATCGCGCATTTCGGCAGATATTCCCGCTGTCAATCGCGAACGGCTTGCAACAACTTCCGCGACAGCCTTTGTCCAGAGTACATCGTCTCCAAACTCATTGAGGCCGAAACTGGGCTTTAACTCCGCACTTCGCAGCTTGCGGTCAATAGGTCCGACGGAATCCCGAATCTGCTGCAACAATGCCATCGCATTCTGCCACTGTTTCGTGTCGGTAAGTTTTCGATGCAGCCAGCCTCGTTTTACGGTTTCTTGAGCTTCTTCCAAACGCTGTTTGGCCTGCGAGTAGAGCGCATGCCGCTCTCGCATATTGCGTGAATCGGCGTCCATCCCTATCGCCTTCATCTTGCACCATACAATGGTGTCGGCCAGAGAACTCTGGAACTGCTTTGAATCGAAATCAGACATCATGCGGTTATACTGGGACTATCCACATCCTCTCAAGCAATGGCACCGTTTCACCCGTTGACTCGGGTACCCTCGAGTTGCCAGGCTTAGTGCTTCAATTCTTTCAATATCTGCCGCGCCGCGTTTGCTCCTGATCCTCCGGTCAATCCCGCCCCCGGATGCGTGCCGCTGCCGCAAAGATATAGGTTGTCGATCGGTGTGCGATAGCGCGCCCAGTCGAGCAGCGGGCGCATGGTGAAGAACTGATCGAGGGCGAGATCGCCGTGGAAGATTTGGCCTCCTGTTAATCCATAAACATCTTCCAAATCCTGCGGGGTGATGATCTGGTGGGTCAAGATCATCTCGGGAAGATTGGGCGCATATTGCGCGAGGGTCTGCACCACGGTCTGGCCGAGCGCTTTGCGCTGGTCTTCCCAGTTACCCTTCATCTTGTAGGGCGCGTACTGCATGTAGATCGACATCACGTGCTTGCCTTCGGGTGCGAGCGTAGAGTCGGTGAGCGATGGAATCGTGGCTTCCAGATATGGCTGGCGCGAGAAGTTTCCGTACTTCGATTCGTCGAAGGCGCGTTCCAGGTAGTCGATTTCGTTGCCGATGTGAATGCGGCCTTTGAGGGCGCTGCCGTTGCCGTTCTTCAACGCGGTGAAGTTCGGCAGCCCTGAGAGCGCCAGGTTGACCTTCGCCACAGTGCCGTTGCCGCGATAGTGCCGCAGTTTTTGCACGAAGTCGGGCGAAAGATGCAAAGGATCGGTCAACTTCAGCAGCGTGCGCTTGGGATCGGCATTCGAAATGACCGCTTTGGCGTTGATTTCTTCTCCGGTTGACAGAAGAACACCGCTAGCGGCGCCATCTTTCACGCGAATCTCGATGACCTCAACGCCGGTGCGAATCTCCGCGCCCGCCGCCTGCGCGGACGAAGCCATTGCCTGGGTGAGCGCGCCCATGCCGCCAGCGGCGAAAAAAGCCGATCCTGCCGGATGAGAATCTCCAGCGGCGCGAATCAACAGGACCAGGCTGCTTCCTGCGGACCAGGGTCCGAGAAAAGTTCCGAAGATGCCACGAGCCGCGATCACGGCGCGCAGCAATTCAGTTTCGAAATACTCGGCCGCCAGGTCGGCCACGGCCATCGGGCCCCAGCGCAGCAGGCGGTACATATCTCTCTTGCCAAGGTTGCGGATGGCGCGGCCGGTCTTGAGCATGCTCCACAGATCGCCACGGCTGGGGTGATCGATATCGGGAGGAGTTGTTGCCAGTGCCTCGGCGATTACTTTGCCCATCTTGCCTAACGATTGCTCGAATTCGGGATACTTCGCCGCGTCTTTCTGCGAGAAGGCAGCGATCTCCTGCGAAGATTTCTGCGCATCCTGGTAAAGGGAAAGAGCGCGCCCGTCGGGCGTGAGCGCGGTCACCGCCACTTCCGGCGTAATCAGCTGGAGACCGTGCTTTTCGAGTTGCATATCGCGCAGAATGTCGGGACGAATGGGCCCGGCGGTGTGCGCCAGGGTGGAACAGCGGAAGCCGGGATGAAATTCTTCGGTAATCGCCGCTCCGCCAACCTGATTGCGGCGTTCGATGACCAGCGGCTTGAATCCCGCTTTGGCCAGGTAAAAGGCGGCGACTAGGCCGTTGTGGCCGCCGCCGATCATGACAATATCGCGCTGCCCGGAATTGGACGTGTTCATAGATTTTCAAGTGCACGGGGAGAATGACTTGCCACGCTTGTGCTGAACGAAAGGCGATAGGGATCCCCTTCGGCTCCGCTCAGGGCAGGCCTCGACTGCGTTTGTCTCGCGCTTACGCGAGACAAACTTCGCTCAGGATGACAGAGAAGAGGCATGGGATTATGCGGCTCCCTTGACGTCTTTGAGAATTTCCAGCGCTGCGAGACGTCCCGGCGCGCCCATGATTCCGCCGCCGGGATGAGTAGCCGAGCCGCACATGTAGAGATTCTTGATAGGCGTGCGGAAGCGCGCATAACCCGGCGCAGGACGCAGGAAGAAAAGCTGCTCCAGCGAAAGCTCGCCCTGAAAGATGTTGCCCTCGCTCAGTCCCCACTCGCGCTCGAGATCGAGAGGAGTGATGACCTGCTTGTGGAGAATGATGTTTTTGATATTGGGCGCGTACTCGGCGATGGTGTTGACGACAGTATCGCCAAACGCTTCTTTCTGATCGTCCCAATTCAAGCCGGGGCGCAGCTTGTAAGGCGCGTACTGCACGAAGCAGGAAAGCACATGTTTGCCGGGCGGCGCGACTGAGGGATCGGTGAGCGAGGGGATGACCATGTCGATGTAGGGATGGCGCGAGAAATTGCCGTACTTGGCATCGTCATAGGAACGCTCCATATATTCGACGGAGGGTGAGATTGAGATCGCTCCGCGAAGATGAGCGCCCGGTCCGGGCATTGCCTTGAAATCGGGAAGCGCATCGAGCGCCATGTTTACTTTGCCCGAGGAGCCGCGGTATTTGAAGCGGTTGATATCTTCGAGAAAATCACCCGGAAGATGCTCGGCGTCGATGAACTTGTTGAAGGTGAGCCGGGGATCGACGCTGGAGGAAATTGTTTCGGCGTAAATTTCCTCGCCACCGGCGAGGACGACTCCTTTAGCCTTGCCATCTTTGACGATGATCTTCGCGATGGCGGCCTGGGTGCGAATTTCGACGCCAGCTTCGCGGGCGGCGTCGGCGATGGCATTGGAGATTGCGCCCGTGCCGCCGCGCGCGAAACCCCAGGCACGGAAAGCGCCGTCGATTTCTCCCATGTAGTGATGCAGCAGCACGTACGCTGTGCCGGGAGAGCGCACGCCGAGGAAGGTTCCGATGATGCCCGAGGCGGACATCGTGGCCTTCAGAACATCGGTCTCAAACCATTGATCGAGGAAATCGATGGCGCTCATGGTCATGAGCTGCACCTGGTTGTACTTG
>JBAVAV010000745.1:0-7146 GCA_049585895.1 Candidatus Sulfotelmatobacter sp.
ATGCTCAGCTCGGCATGCATAATCTTTCCGTCTGGACCCTTCATCGCGGCCTTTACGGTGGCGCCGAAGGCTTGCTTGTAGAACTCAATGGCGCGAGCAGCGTCACGCACCGTCATATAAGGGGTCAGCGTGTGGTACCCCTCGGGAATAGCTTTCACACTCATAATGGCCTCCTGTGGCCGGAGATTTGTCCTTGCGAGTCTACACCAAGCAGAAAGAAAAATGTCACGGGCGGCAGGAGATGTGGAAACGTGCGCCACTGGCCCAGAGTCGCTTTGCACTCAGAAGAACCTGGTCACGCCCTCTTCCATCACCACCACTTTGTCCTCGATCCCTGCCGAGCGAGCTTCCCGCTCCAGCAACTGCACGGGCTCGTCAACCGGTTCGTGCGACAGGCGGAAGGTCCCGTAGTGCATGGGCACCATCCAGCGGGCTTTGAGGTCAAGAAAAGCGCGCGTGGCGTCCTCGGGGCTGGTGTGGACGTTGCGGAATTGCGGAGGATTGTAGGCGCCAATCGGGAGCAGCGCCAGTTCGGGCGACAGACGCCGGCCAATCTCGCTGAATCCCGCAAAATATGCCGTATCTCCGGCGTGATAGACGGAGTGCTTGCCCGCGCGCAACACAAAGCCCCCGTAGCCGCGGTGCGAGTCTTTCAGAATGCGCGCTCCCCAGTGCCGCGACGGCACGTGAGTAATCGCCAGATTGCCGTACCGCGAAGTCTTCCACCAGCCCAGCTCAATGATCTCCGAGAAGCCGAGATCGGAGACCAGGTCCGACACATGGCTGGGGACGATGATGGCCGGCGCAGAGTCCCGTTTGCGCAGCGTATCCTGCACGATCGCCCGCAGCGAGGGACGGTGCAGGTGGTCGAAGTGCGCATGCGTAACCAGCACCAGATCGACCGGCGGCAGGTCGCGCACACGCAGTCCCGGGCGCTTGAGCCGCTTCAACACAAACAGCCAGCGCGCGAAGTTGGGATCGATCATCACGCTGCGCCCGCCGATCTGCACAAGAAAGCTGGCGTGGCCGATGAATGTAACTCCCAGCTCGCCGTTCGTAGCCAGCCGCGGTTTGCGGGTCTCGCCAGAGCGCGGGGTAACCGCGGAATGCCGCACCAGGCGTCCAAACTGCCGGGCACGTTGCCGCAGGGCCGAATTATGGAGCGTTGCTTTGATCATTCTGCCGCGACTGGAGCCGGCCTGACTTTGCCTCAGCCCGAGGCTAATATTCTCGCGTCAACTTGTGGAATACCGACTCCGGTGCCGTCTGCCGCTTCGGGCCTTGATGCGTTTTCGATGAGACCGGAAACTCCCTGGTTTCCATTTTAGTGGATGGTAGTTGGAAACCACGCCCGGCTCAAAAGAAAAGCCGCCGATAGGGAAACCCGGCGGCTCGCAGGTCAAAGAGAATAAGTGCTAACGGCCTTCAGGGTTCGGAATCCAGCGCGAACGCGGAATCTCCTTCTTACTCTCGTCGTCGTAATAGAAGTGCATCTCGTGATCTGACTTTGCACCCGGCACGGCCTTGTCCGCCAGACCACTAAAGCGGGGAGCGCTTCCCACCCCCGGCAGCGGCGTCTTTGTCGTGAACATCGATTCACGGAACGCGTTGCCGTTATTGGACTGCGCCACAGCAAACACGCCAAACGGATTTCCGTTCACATAAGAAACGCCGATGTAATCCGCGACCATGTACCCATTGTCCGAATTCGGCAGCCAGGTCAATTTCATCGGTCCCGCGATCTTCGCGCCGGCCGTCCATGTGGCTCCGCCGTCAGACGAAGTGACAAAACCCACATTCAACTGGCAGGTGCTGGTCGTGCAATTGGCGGTTGGGTAGTAGTAGTAAACGATCGTGAGGTGCGCGGAGGCTCCCGACGTATTCGGATCCACTCCGATGCCGGGAATAAAGTGGTCCACGGTGCTGGTGGTCAGGTCAATGGGAATGCGCGTCACCGCGCTCCATGTGTTGCCATCAGTCGAGCTGCTCATCACGACATCGTTCGAGCTGCAGTTCGTGCGGAAGCGGCAATCCGACCACACCACAAAAACCTTGCCTGCGCCATCTATCCCTACCGAGGGCAAGTCCGGATTGCGAAATCCGCCGGCTACGAAGTGGCTGTTGATACTTGCAATGGCTTTGCTCCTTCCCCAGCTTTGCCCGCCATTGGTAGAGGTGAAAACATCGATGCCACCACCCTCGAAGGGCACGACGACCGTGCCGTTCGGCTGTACCACCGGTTCCGCTCCCAGTCCGCCCGCGCGGTCGGAAGAAGCCAGCCCTGGACCCCAGGTTTTTCCGCCGTCGCTCGAAACGCTCATCAGTACATCGCCGCTGCCAAAAGCCTGATCCCATTCCGTGTAGCAGTTGCCGTAGAAAGGACTCGTCGTCGTATTGTCACAAGCTGTCCAGTTCTTGTCGTCGAGGTGAGTCTTGTCAATGATGATGGGGTTTCCCCAGTGCAAGCCGTCCGTCGAGAGGCTCACCGCCACGTCGCCAATCTTCCCCGAAGCCTGGCTCAATCCCGCAAGCGGTAACGTCGAAATCATCCATTGGCCGTGTTTGGCGTCATAGGCCACCGAAGGATCGGCTGCCGCGCCGTAGCTGCCGCCTTTGTAGTTCACCGTGAGTCCGGGAAGGTTGCCACTGTGCCAAGTAACCCCGCCGTCTGTTGAAGTCGCAAAACCCACATCTGCGCTGCCCCAGCCGACCGTGCCCGGCCGCCGGCCCACGTGAAACGCGCTGACGATAGTATTTCCCCACGCAAACGAGTTCGGCTCAACCTCGGTTTTGTGATCGCTATCGGTATTGGTGAGCGTGTCGGTGCTGATTTTTTCCAGCGATTGCGCGCTCGCCGGCGCTGCCAATGCCAGCGATAGCGCAAAGGCCACCAGAGCTGTCACGCAAAAGAGCAGGCTTCCACCACAAAAAGCGGGAAGTAACCGTCTCATCAGTGTTTTTCCTTACCCGGAGATTGGAATTGCGCAGGGGCAAACGCGGACAGAATCGCGTCTCTGCCACAACTATAGCGTGGTGGTAGATAAGTTGTCGATGTGAAGGTTCTTGCACACCGCCAATTCCCTTCGTGTAACTTCGTGTTTTTCGTTGTTGAGTGATTTCTCCGTTCGCCTCGTGAAAATGATCCTCGTCGGGGCCGTGCTTGGCTTGACCTTCCTCTCCGCCGTCATTTCTAATCGCAACGCAGCATCTTCCACGAGGTGAAGTGCGTCATGCGGATAGCTTTCTTAGGTTTGGGAATCATGGGCCACGCCATGGCCACGAATCTGGTTAAGGCGGGCCACGAAGTTACCGTGTGGAACCGCACTCCCGGGAAGCTAGTGGAGGGCGCGGGCATCGCTCCCAATCCTGCAGCGGCAGCGCAGGGAGCCGAGGTCGTGTGGTTGTGCGTCGCCGATACTGCCGCCGTGGAGAGCATTTTGTTCGGTGCAGACGGTGTTGAGCCATCGCTGGCGGAAGGCATGATCATCGCCGATTCCAGTACCATTTCACCTTCGGCCACGGTCAAGTTTGCCGAGCGCGTCCGGAACAAGGGTGTCGCCTATGTCGACGCCCCGATGACCGGATCGAAGATCGGCGCCGGCAATGGGACGCTGATCTTCATGGTCGGGGGCGATGAAGCGATCATCGAGCGCCTCAAGCCGCTGTTCGCCGCCATGGGCAAAAAGATTTTCCGCATGGGCGAGACCGGCAAAGGCCAGGCCACCAAGCTGGCCATGAACCTTCAAATCGCCATGATTTTCGAGGGCTTCGCCGAGGCCCTCACTCTCGCCACCAAGCTTGGCGTCGACCCGCAACAACTGCTGTCGCTGATCGAGGCCACTATGGTGCGCTCGGGCGTCGTGGACTACAAAGGACCGTTCATCCTGCAGCGCGATTTCACGCCCAACTTCCCGCTCCGCCTTATGCACAAAGATATCCTGCTGGCGCTCGATGCCGCAAAAGAGGCGCGCGTGAAATTGCCCGGCCTGGAAACCGTGGAGGACATCTACGCGATGACCGCAGAAGACGGCCACCAGGATCTAGACTACGCCGCCACCCTGATACTGCTCGAAAAGTGGGCGGGCGTACAGGTGAAGAGCCAAGCGGCGTAGAAATGTCCATGCGCGGCCTTTGCTGCGTCTTTTGCGACTGACCTTTGCAGGTTTTTCGATTCTCCCCTTAGTACGCCAGCAGAATCCTCAGGTCACGCAAATTGTTTCCCGTTGGCCCGGTTTCAATCGCATCGCCGAGGGTCTTAAACAAAGGATAGGCGTCGAATTTCTCCAGCGCCTCGTTAACGTCAAGGCTCTTCTCGTACGCGCGCTCCATCGTGCTTCCGTCGGCAACTGCGCCCGCCGCGGGACTATTCCCATCCACGCCGTCCGTTCCCGCGCTGAGGACGGAGATGTTTTCTCCCGCGATTTTGGCGGCACAGGCCAGCGCGAACTGCTGATTGCGTCCGCCAACGCCGCCGTTCGTGACTTTCACCGTCACTTCCCCGCCGGAAATCAGACACACATGCTCGGATTCTTTCCTTAGCTCGCGAAGCCGTTTCAACAGATACTCAGCCGCACGCTCATAGTCCCAGTCGTCGCAGGAGTTGTCCACATGCACCGCGAACCCGGCATCGCGGGCCGCAGCGCTCGCTTCCTCCACCGCATTCTCATTCGACAGCACGGGCCACCAGCGCGAGCGGTGGAACGCCTGATCGTCCGACTTCGGCGTTTCCTCGAGCGCATGGCGCTCAAACAATTCTCGCGCGGAGTGCGGGAATTGCCGCAGCAGACCGTACTTCTCCGCGATGCGATAGCAATTCTCAACGGTCGTGGAATCCGGCATGGTCGGTCCGGAAGCCAAGGCGTCGGGGGTGTTGTCGGGAACGTCGGACACCAGCAGCGAAACCTGATGCGCGCGGAACGCGGCTCGCGCCAGCCGTCCGCCTTTGACCGCAGAAAGATGTTTCCGGATCGCGTTGATCTCGGCGATGGGCGCGCCGGAATGCACCAGCGCGCTGTAAGTCGCAATCAAATCGTCGAGCGAGATCTCTTCGTCAATAGGCTTCTCGACGATTGAAGACCCACCGCCGCTGAGAAGGAAAATTACGAGAGACGCGGCGGTCTGCGCATCAAGTAATTTCAGTATCGCGCTGCCCGCTAAAATCGACTCGGCATTCGGCGTGGGATGTCCGCCGCGAAAATAACGAAAGCCGCGCAACTGCGCGGCGGGCTCGACCGAACTTGCGATGATGCCCTCGGGCGAGGTTCCGGAAAACGACTCGCCCACTTGATTGGCGAGGGCCGCGGCCATCGTGTGCCCGGCTTTTCCGATGGAAACTACCAACATGCGCGAGTACGACTGCAAATCGTAAAGATCATCGCAAACCCGCAAGACGCCCCGCTCGCAGTGCACATTCCTGGCAAACGCCCTGGAGATGGAAGCTCCCTCCAGCGCGCGCCGAAAGATTTCGCGCGCGCTCTCGCGCATGTGGCGAAACTGCGATTGCCGATCGGCATCAGACATGCCTAGGAATTATAAAGACACTTCTGAGCTCGCTGCAGCCGTAGCGCCGGCGTCCCGCCGGCTGTCCGGAGGGCGTCCCGCCCTCCGCGCCTACAGCATCCAAAAGAGCTAAGCCTCTCGCAGGATTTCTTGCCGCACCCACACCTCAATCGTCTCCCGCAACTCGTGCAACCGCCCTTCAAAGAAATGATCGGCTCCCTCAATCAGTACCAGCTTCTTCGGCTCGGCCAGAGAAGCCACTAAAGCCTCCACTTTCGCCCGCGGACCGAACTGGTCGCGCGTGCCGCTGACAAACAACTTTGGCTTCGCGCAACCCTGCAGGAACTCGAACCCATACGTACGCGGTTCTTCTGTGTCGGCTACCACGGGAATCGCCGGAATGCCCAGCCCAATCAATGCTTTCACCCGCGCGTCGGGACAAGCTGCGCGCAAGCCGACTGCCGCGCCAAAAGAAAATCCCGCGAATACCAGCGGTAGATGAAATTCTGCTTCCAGCCAATCAAGCGCAGCGCGAACGTCCTCGACTTCTCCCTGGCCACGGTCATGTTCGCCCTGGCTGAGCCCTGCACCGCGAAAGTTGAAGCGCAGCACGGGAAAACCGAAGCTGTTCAACGCCTTCATCGTATGGAACACAACCTTGTTATGCAGCGTCCCGCCAAACGACGGGTGGGGATGGCAGACCAGAGCCGCGTGTGTGGCGTTCGCCGCACCCCCATTCAGTAATGCCTCCAGCCGGCCAGCCGGACCTTCGAGGAAGAGGGATTTGATAGTTGAGTTCTGCGCAATCACAGCGTTCAGATTATATGAAGCCATAGCGTTTTCGCGCCTCTGCTATCCTCTCCCCCATGGACGCCGTCGCGCTTACCCGCCAGTTGGTCGACATCGAATCGATCACCGGCAACGAAGCTCAGGCCGGTGAGTTTCTGTACCGCGAACTGTGCCAGCTCGGCTACCAGACCAAGAAGATGCCCGTCGAAGGTGAGCGGTTCAACGTCTATGCCACACTTCCCCGCACTGCGGAAGCCCGAAGCCCGAAGCCCGAAGCCGCGCCGCCTGTCGTCTTCTCCACCCACATGGATACTGTTCCACCTTTCATCCCTTCTTCCGAAGATGCAACTCGCATCTACGGGCGCGGCTCCTGCGACGCCAAGGGCATCATCGCAGCGCAGATCGCCGCCGCCGAGCGTCTCCGTCAGGAAAAGATCTACGTCGGCCTGCTGTTCGTGGTGGGCGAGGAGCGCGACAGCCTGGGCGCGAAAGTGGCGAATAAGCAAGCGCCGGGCTGCAAGTATCTGGTCAACGGCGAACCCACCGAGAACCGCATCGCGCTCGCCTCGAAGGGGAGCCTGCGCGTTAGAGTCACCGCTTCCGGACGTATGGCGCATTCGGCCTATCCTGAGCTGGGCGAATCCGCGATCGACAAGTTGATCCCTGCGCTCACGCGCCTGCGCGCCATGCAGCTGCCTTCCGATCCTGAAATCGGGCCCTGCACGCTCAACATCGGACTGATCGAAGGCGGCCGCGCGCCCAACGTCATTCCGGACTATGCCCATGCCGACTTGCTGTATCGTCTCGTCGGCCCGTCCGAAGAACTGCGCCGCCAGATTCTGGCGACCCCAGGTGATC
>JBAVAV010000746.1:0-2032 GCA_049585895.1 Candidatus Sulfotelmatobacter sp.
AGCCCTGTCCCTACCAAGAACTCCGTCCGCCTTGATCCCATTGAATTTACGAGTTCTGCCGTGTAGCCTGCCGAAGCAATGATGCCCGTCCTGTTTTCGTTGTTGTTGTCTCTCCGAAGTTCCTTCCGAGTGCGTGCTGACCTGCAAGCTGAGATTCTCGCCCTGCGTCATCAGCTACTAGTCCTACAACGCAGAAACCGAAACCGTCGGCTCGAACTGAATGCGACAGACCGCATGCTCTGGGTATGGCTTTCCCGCTTTTGGCCTGGTTGGCGCTCGGCCCTCCTGATAGTGAAACCGGAAACCGTCATCGCTTGGCCACCGCAAGGGCTTTCGCCTCTACTGGATTTGGAAGAGCCGACTTCCGAACGGCCGACCGTCTGTACCCCAAGAGATCCGAGATCTGATCCGCAGGATGAGTCTTGCCAATCCCCGCTGGGGCGCGCCTCGCATCCACGGCGAGTTGCTCAAGCTGGGCATTGAAGTGTCCCAGGGAACTGTGGCCAAGTACATGGTTCGTCATCGGAAGCCTCCTTCGCAATGGAACATTGTCAGCAGTACACTCGATCTATAGGAAAAGCAAAAATCGATTCCGAAGAAGACGGCCTTGGTCTTCCCGGAGCGTAGCGGAGGGCGACGAATCCGCAATCGCTTTTGGCGTGACGTCGGATAAATCAAGATCATGGCGAAGCTGAAACCGAGGGAAAGGCTTGAACTGAGTGTGATTCATGTACTGGGAAGGAAATTTGTGCCGCCAGGCTAGTTTATGCTTGGTTTCAAGCGACGAGCCCAACGCATGGACCGACCATAGCTGTCGATGAGAGGGTCGATGTCAAAGTATTTCTGAAGCGACCTCTGCCAGCTTAGCCGTTTTGGACGGGCGCATCGTCCTTGGCCGACAAGTGCAAATAGCGCCTCGGATGTAACACTCTTTGCGCGTGGCGCCAATAGGCCAAAATATCGAATCGCATGGCGGTATCGATCCAGGATGTGCTCGGCCAAAAGAACTACGAAGTCCTGGAGCGAATGCCATGTTGTTACCGTCCGCTGTTGCTTCTTGTCCTTCGTCCAGAACTCGACTTTTCCATCAGTTACCTGCAAGAGTCGGCTCTGAGCAATGGGGGGACGGCGAGCGTATCGTGCCGCGTACTGCAAGAAGTGCTTTTTCGACATCGACGCGCGCAAGTAAATGATCCACCGAGGACGTTTGTATTCGTCCTGGAAGACCCGCATGAGATCCTTGTGGTCTCGCTCTGACTGGAGAACCTGCATTTTGAGTGCTTCGCAGAGGTAGGTAATGACTGCGTCCCGCCACATACGCATCAGAGTCTCTTTGTTGAAGTTCAGCAAAGCAATCCACCGTCCCTCGGACTCTTGGAGGCCGCCGGCAGAAACCAAAATGTGGAGATGACAATTAAAGTTCAGGTGGCCGCCGAAGGTGTGCTGAATCACCATGATTATTACCCGCACACCGTACTTAGTTTTCATCCAGTGCTCGATGACCGACGCCCCCAGCGTCGGGAGATCGTGAAGTAGGTGGCGGTTCTGCTTAAAGATGGGCCAGAGAATGCTTGGCATTGTAAAAACCAACCCCGCATACGGAATATCCGGAAGTGTAGCCCATTGCTCCCTTTGCCACAGGAGCATGGCCCGGTATCCGCAACTTGGACATGCTCTTGACTTGCAAGTATGGTAGACGAGCTTCTCCTCTGAGTCTGAAGCATAGACCTCCGCGCCCAAAGCCGAGGTCCTGCACGCAAGCACCCTTATGAAGTTCTCGCGAACGGACTGACGAGTTTCGGGTCGATCCCACACATCACGAGAATCTTCCAAGATTTGCTTTATTAACTGTTTATCGCACATCGAGTTGTTACTCTCCCAGTTTCCCTTAGTGTTTGCATCGCCGCCGTGGTCAGAAAAGCAATGTTCCCCGGAGCGTTTATTAGGACCACCTCCACTGAATCAAGCTTTCCGGATTCGGGTATGCTGAATCCTCGGAGCAGATTCCCGAGGTTTTCGGGCGTCACCGAAG
>JBAVAV010000747.1:0-3906 GCA_049585895.1 Candidatus Sulfotelmatobacter sp.
GGCGAAGGGGAGCGAACGCGGATGGTGGGTGCGCTCGAAGGCATCCGGGTGCTCGACTTCGGACGATATCTCGCCGGACCGTATTGCGCAGCGCTGATGGCGGAGTACGGCGCCGAGGTGATCCGCATCGAAAAGCGCGAGGGCAGTGAGGATCGCTTCCAGGCGCCTGTCGCCGACACCGGCGAAGGCGCGCTGTTCCTGCAGATGAACCGCAACAAGCTGTGCATGACGCTCGATCCCATGACGCCCGAGGGCCAGGAGGTCGTGCGCCGCCTGGTCGAGACCGCCGATGTAGTGGTCGCCAACCTGCCACCGCAAACGCTCGCAGCAATGAAACTCGACTACGATAGTCTGTGCGCCACCAAGCCCGACATCATCCTGACGATGGTTTCGGCTTTCGGGCGCGGCGGCCCCTACAGCGACCGCGTCGGATTCGACGGCGTCGGCCAAGTCATGTCGGGCGCCGTCTACATGACCGGATCGCCGGAGCAGCCCCAGCGCGCCTGGGTGCCGTGGGTCGACTTTTCGACCGCCCTCCATTGTGCGTTTGGCACGCTGGTGGCCCTGATGGCGCGCCGGCAGACGGGCAAGGGACAAATCGTAGAGGGTGCGTTGCTGGCGACCGCGGTTACGCTCACCAACGCGATGCTGATCGAACAGGCGGTGATCAAGGCCGACCGGGTGCCGACCGGCAATCGCGGCCAGACTGCCGCACCGGTCGACATCTTCCGCACCCAGGACGGTTGGATCATCGTTCAGGTGATCGGCCAACCGCTCTACCGCCGTTGGGCAAAACTGATGGGCGAGCCCGAATGGCTCACCGATCCGCGCTTCAGGGACGACATCTCGCGCGGCAACAACAGCGAGGTCATCAGCGCGCGTATGAGCCGCTGGTGCGCCGAACGCACGACCGCAGAAGTGCTGGAGATTCTGGGCAAGGCGAATATTCCGGCGGGCCCGGTCTATCGGCCGCAGGAGACTCTCGACGATCCGCACATCCGTGCCATGGGTTTCTTCCAGCAGACGAAATTTCCCGGCATGCAGAAACCCGCGCCGATCGCCAAGGTGCCGGTATGGCTATCGGGAACGCCCGGTGGGATCCGCCGCAGGGCGCCGACGCTCGGCGAGCATACCGATCAGATCATGGGGTCGCTTGGCTACGACGCGGCCGCAACCGCGGCACTGCGAAAAAAGGGCGTCATATAGGGATGTCCGCTTTGGGTCATCAACGGACATTCCGCGAAGCCCGCATCAGTCCGCTTTACCCCCAATAGCCGACATTCGCGGATGCCGTTGGAATGTCCGCTATGTGCCATAAGCGGACTCATGCACTGCACTAGAGTTGTTTATCGGCGGATCGAACGCAGCTTCGACGATGCACTCAGATGAACTGCGACCTAAACACGGCCTTGATGTGCGCGAGCCGTTCCTCGAGCCGCGTCACATCTTCGGCGAGGCCAAGCCGGCGCGCGAGCCCGATGGCGTCGGCAAGGGCTTCCTTAGCGTCGCTGTAGAACGCAGTCGCGCCGCTCGGCGAGCCGGCATCGTACATCTTGTCGTATGCAGCTTCAGCAAATTCCTCAAGTTGACGCAGATGGGCCTCGTCCGTCATGGCCGTATCCATAGTTTCGAACAGTCCACTTTGGGTCATTAGCAGCGCACATGGCGGCGTGAATTTTTAATGTCCGCTCTTAACCCTGAAAGCGGACATGTGAGTGCCTCACGGCGACGTCCGTTAAGTGCCATGTGGAGACATTTCGCGCTTTCACCTTTTGTATCATCTAACAATTGAGGTAGCATCAATGAGTTAGCAGGGCATGTCGAACTGCTATTTTACTACGCAGAGTTTCTAATCGCATGAGTGGCAAGATTTTCATCAACTATCGCCGTGGCGATCAGCCGGGATTCACGCAGGCGCTTCTCGGCCGCCTCGAGCAGGCATTTCCTGCGGAGCAGCTTTTCATAGATGTGGACAATATCCCTCCAGGTGAAGATTTCGTCCAGGTGATGGATTCTCAAGTCGCCAAGTGTGACGTGTTATTGGCAATAATCGGCAACGGCTGGCTCGATGCGAAAGACGAGCGCGGAAGTCGGCGTCTCGACGATCCTCATGATTTTGTGCGCATCGAAATCGAATCGGCGCTCCGGCAAGGCAAGCGTGTGATTCCGGTTTTGGTACATGAGGCACGAATGCCGCGCCCTGAAGAGCTGCCTGAGGCTATCCGGCCGCTGGCCACACGTAATGCCGTTCGATTGACCCATGAACGATTTCGGGCTGACGTTCAGGGCCTCGTCAAAGCGCTCCAAGTCGGGCTTCAAGAGGTAGCAACTCCAGGCTCAAATGCCATCGGTGCTCCGAACCAACGGCCTGAAACGCAGACTCTTTGGCAGCTTAGGCGCCGGACGATGCTGACCTTCGGAGTATGCGCCATTGCCTTAGCCGGCGTAGTCGCTGTCTGGCTTGTGATTCCGAACATGACTACGCCTCCAACTGCAGTAGGAGTTTGGAACTGGTTTAATGGAGGCGAAGTTTATATAAATTCCGATGGAACAACCTTTCATGTGCAGAATAACACGCAGATTGACGCCGGAAAGTGGATTTTACTGAAACCAGAAGGATTGATCCGAATAAATTGGAATACAACAGGGTTTTCAGACCAATGGCAGCTGTCAGTAGATGGACGTTCCATGACCGGATTTAATCAATTGGGCAGTCTTCCTACTGTGTATCGTAAGTAATTTGCCAGCTTTGCAGCAGTTGAACATAGCGGTGTTGAACATCCCGGTAAGACTGGTCGTAAATGTCCGCTCTGGGTCAATCGCGACCTATCCATCTTGCGTCAAAATTCACCAATGACCGCTTTTCCCCAAAAGCGGACAAAATTTTAGCTCCCGGGCGTGCAGTTATTTTCCCTATTGCCGTTTTGAATTTCCCTCATCGACTGAAGAATTTCCCTGTTCAGTTTCGTAGGGAATTTGCTTCGAAAGCCCCTGAACCACGGGCGATTCCAGAGACTCTATGGAATTAAAGTCTCAGAAAATGCTAAATTCCCTGTAAAATTCCCTGTTAGCAGGGAACTCGGGTCGGAGACTGGCTCGACATCGACTGCGTCGCCAGCCAACCAGTCCGGTCTCTAGCGGAAGGGGCTGCTAGTCAACGTCATGTCCGCCTTGGCCCCGATAGCAGACATTCTCGATCGTGGTTGATACGTCTGCTAAGTGCCATAAGCGGACATTCCAAACGGCTTAAATGCCTCGAGGAGATACCATACATTGGGCGCTATCAGCGCACGATCTTACGCGAAGAATTTTAATTCAGGATTCCGACCGCACGAGATGCAACGAGCGCTAGCGTAACAAGCGAAATAGCTGCTTCAGCCATCATCAAGAGTTTAGCCCTGACGGTCAGTGGAAACGTGTCGGCCGGTGAAAATGCCGTTGCGTTCGTAAAGGCCAAAAACAGATAATCGATAAAGCCGGGAGACCACTTCGCGAACTCCGGCCGGCCCAGGGCCGATTGCTGTTGCGTGAACAGGAAATCGCTCCTTTGTACTGCAGCAAGCCCTCGTGCGGCGGGACCACTGCGGTCCAAAGCCCAGAACCAGAGCGCGAAGATTATTACATTGGTGAGCCAGATATTCGCTGCATCCAAAAGCAGTGTTTGGCCGCTCCCGGCGTGGCCAGCCAATATGGCTTGCATCAATCTTGCGAGCGCTCCGAAATTCATCAGCGTGACTACGGCCGTTAGCGGGACGGCAAGTAACCGGAGCATTCGCCGATCTCGGCCGACAAGATTCCAATCCGCATTTGTGGATGCTTTGCGAGCACGCTTTTGTGTCCACGCAGTTGCGACGGACAATGGGATGAGGAGCGCCAACTCTAAACACGGGGCGAGCCAACGTGGGC
>JBAVAV010000748.1:0-3344 GCA_049585895.1 Candidatus Sulfotelmatobacter sp.
CACATGCGCCGTCAAACGTGGCCACGTTACCTGCCAGCAGATCCACATGCGGCAGCTTGGACTTCACGAGCCTGACCGCTTCCAAAACCTTGTTGGAATGGCCATGCGCGCTGTCGATGGCGAGCACGTCCACATTGACTCCGGCGAGTTCCTGCGCGCGCTCGAGGAAGTCGCCGGTCGCCCCGATGGCCGCGCCCACACGCAGTCGCCCTTGAGAATCCTTGGCCGCGTTGGGATACTTCAGCTTCTTCTGAATGTCTTTTACAGTAATCAATCCCTTAAGGTTGTACTTATCGTCGACGACGAGCAGCTTTTCCACCCGGTGCTGATGAAGAATTTTTTCCGCCTCTTCGAGCGTCGTGCCCACCGGGACCGTGATGAGATTCTTCTTGGTCATGACGCGCTCGATCGGGATGTCGAAACGGGTCTCGAAGCGCAGATCGCGGTTGGTGAGAATGCCGACCAGCTTGCCGTGCTCGGTGATGGGCACGCCCGAAATTTTGTACCGGCGCATCACCTCGAGGGCGTCGCTGACCTTGTCGGTGGGAGGCATGGTCACGGGATCAACAATCATGCCGCTTTCCGAGCGCTTCACATTGTCAACTTCGTTGGCCTGCTGCTCGATGCTTAGATTGCGATGAATGATGCCCAGGCCGCCCTGCTGCGCCACGGCGATCGCCATATGAGATTCGGTCACTGTGTCCATGGCGGCGCTGACGATCGGGATGTTCAGAGCGATATTGCGCGTGAGGTGAGTCTGCGTGTTGACCTGCGCGGGGATCACATCGGAGCGCGCGGGTAGGAGCAGAACGTCGTCGAAGGTGAGCGCTTCGGGAACCGGAAAATGAATCATAGATGTCTCGGAGATTCTCCCAGCCGTGGGATGATTCTTCATTCTAGAGAGGGCGCGGGATTCAGGCAAATGGAAGAGAGGGTGAAGCCAAATTTCCTCAACACGTTGTTGCTAAGCGACATCCGTCCGGTCTTTCGCAAAGGCTTGAGGGGATTTGCGATGTTGAACGGGAGGTGAAATTGCTGTCGTCGTGTCTTGACGGGTTATGGTGGAGCGGCCCAGCTTGCGGCGGCGGACCAGCGAGAATCGATAGACGAACCCGGCCTTTGCAATGCCCCGCAACGACGACGTATTGCTCGCGCCACTGAAGATCCACGCACTTCTTCCTTCCCGTTGCAGACTCTCAAATGCCAAGCGAATGCCTGTCGCATAGTGGCCGCGCCCTCGCTCCGCAGCGGGCGTCCAACAGTCGAAGATCATGGCAGCGCCACGAGAAGATGGCTCGATATAGTGGTCGATTTCCGACAAATGGAAGCCATCAAAGTCGTCTATCCACAGAAAATGGATGGGCCTCCCTGTTTCATCCTGCAAAAGGAAACCCGAGGGATTCGCTTTGGTCAAGCGCCTGGCGCATCGCATTAAATACTGGAGCGTGGGGGTGTCGCCGGCGTTGCTGATCGAGGCCTCGACCAGATGCTCCCAAGTCATAGGCAGCAACCGCACGGTCCGGTTTTCAGAAACTGGAAGATCAGGGGCTTCAAAGAGCAGCACCTCATCTTGCGAGGCCACAGACCTGACAGCCTTCGAAATTGAGTGTCGGGCGCTCGCAACAACGCCAGTCTCCCGGATGCGATTTGCCCCTGCATGGTAATGGGCCCTGGCAGTACGGAGCCGGTTGCCGAATTGAGGAAACCGGGCGGCAGTACTGCTCAACATCTGGCGCCCGAGGCTGGCCACGTGCCGGCGAAAGCCGCGTGAGAGGTGGACGTAGCGCGTGTGCCGGACATTGTTGGCAAAGCGCTCTTTGTAAGGCTCGTCTCCAAGGCCAAGGTCGAGCCATCTCAGTGAAGCGTCCCTGGCGCCTTCTTCCACCAAAAGACGAAGCAGGCACGATCCCGGCGATACGTGTTCGTACTCCATCTGAAAAGTTGGCAGATACCAGAACCAGCTGCCCCCAAACCGGAAACCATAGTTCCAGGCCACTGGGCGGCCATCGATCTCCAACTGGCTGACCTTCAGCCAGCCGGAATGAGACAGCAGATCGCTGAGCTCATGCAAGAACGTCCGCCGCTCGGGGCCGACCAGCGGACTTACCCGGTTACTGGCCAGAAAACGTGAAATTTGAGCCGACACGATCGACTCAAGGCTTACTTCTATCTGCTCCGGTTCAGTAAGGTGAATGACCTTTACCGACCCGAGGGTCGTGAGCTTCTTCCACGCGCGTTTCTCCCTTCCCCCACTGGCCAGGTTTCGGAGAAGGGTTTCGCGTTGGTCATCGCCATCAAGCCGGATAATTCCGCAATTGTAGGCTGGACGCGATGCGACGTAAAAGTGGTGCGATTCGGCAACGCCGGGCAGTTCCTCGAGCGTGGGCGAATTCGAGGGAACGTTGGTCAGAACCAGATCGCTGAGACCGAGACGCTTGATTTCCTCCAGGAGCGCAAGAAGTACGGCTTTACGATTATCCGGCGTGCTCACGATGTCGCAGTAATCCGCGGTACTGGACGTCAAGAAAAAAGCGGTCCGGGGCGCCTTCGGGTTGATTGCCAGCGCCGCCACGCCTGCCAGCTTCTCCCCTTCGTGCATCAGAAAAAGCAGAGGAGACAGATGTTTCTGAAAGCCGCGGCTAGCAGCCAAAGCCCACTGGTAGGTGAAAAACACTTCTGGATTGTCCATCGTCAGCACCAGGGTGTTCCAAGCCTCACAGAGATTGGGATCTTCCGGGATTTCTTTCAGAACCGTTACACGCACAGGTTTTCAGGCTTTCCTACCGAGAGACTTGCGGATTCTTTGTCAAGGATGATGCCGTATTCTCGCTGCAGACGCAACTCGACGGTATTCTAGCGTCCCACTGCGCGCTGGACTCGCGTGTGAAGCCCACTCAGGTGGGCTGCAAACTCGGGAAGCGTGGTATCCCGGGTCACATGGATTCGGGGAAGAGCAAAGAAATCAGAACGCTCACCGCCCCAATGTTCCACATTGACGAATGCACATGCGAATCCGGCCTCTTGAGCAAGGCGCACCTCGCGTTCCCCCATCGTGGAAGGGTTGCCGAAGGGGTAAGCGAATGCCCAGACCGGCCGTCCGAGCGCCCGTTCTATGTCACTCTTGCTCTCCTGAATCTCGCGGCGGGCCTCTTGCTCGCTGCACACGGACAAAACGGGATGTGAAATCGAATGCGCTCCGATGCTCATTCCAGCTTCCGCCAGCAGCCCTAGCTCGCGAATGCTCAAGAGCCGCCACCGCCGTTCCGAGCGATAAGCCGGTTTCAGCGGACAGCGGCTGCGCACCAGGTCCATCCAATCCGCTCGTGCCACTGCGTCTAATCGAG
>JBAVAV010000749.1:0-3471 GCA_049585895.1 Candidatus Sulfotelmatobacter sp.
GTTGATCATGAGCCTGCTGAGCACCGTCGTACTGCTGGGCAGCAGCCTGAGCGCCGCGACGCTGTGGACACACCAGTCGCCTTTCCAGAGTTCCCTGATGCTGCTCTACCACATGGTGACCGTACACGTGCTCTGGTATGCGCCAATCTACGCGTGGTTGTTACTGGTCTCCGCCTGGGCGCGGCGCGCGGCGTTCTTGTGGGCCGCCTTGCCGCCGGCTGCGATCTGCATCGTCGAAAGGCTTGTCTTCAACACCAAGCATTTCGGCAACCTGCTGGTGTACCGCTTCACGGGTGGCCCGGAGGCCGTCACCATGCCGGGCCGCTTCCCTACTGACCCCATGGCGCACCTTACCCCGGGCCACTTCCTGGCCAGCCCTGGGTTGTGGATCGGCCTGATAGTTGCCGCGATATTCCTCGCCGCTGCGGTTCGGCTGCGCCGCTATCAGGGACCCATCTGATTCACTCGCGGATTGGATGATTTCGCACCTGAGGAGAAAAAATTATGAGCACTGCGGTAACGATGGAACGAATTACAGAAACGTCGCCGCGTCGCAAGGCCAGGATTACGGGCGCCTTTTATCTCCTCACCATACTGACGGGAATATTTGCCCAGGGTTTCGTGAGCGGCAGGCTTGTGGTAGACGGCGACGCCGCGGCTACCGCGGCCAACATACTCGCGCACAAGAGCTTGTTTCAGTTGGGTTTCGCGGTCTACCTCGTCGAAATGGCGTGCCAGATCGCGATGACAGCTCTCTTCTATGACTTGCTCAAGCCGGCAGGCAGGAGCGTTTCTTTGCTTGCCGCGTTCTTAGGCCTCGCTGGTTGCGTCATCAAGACTTTTAGCCGCGTCTTTTTTGTCGCCCCCTTGTTCGTCTTGGGAGGCGCGCACTACTTGAGTGCATTCAGCGCGGAACAGTTGCAAGCGCTGGCACTCCTCTTTCTCAAGGTGAATGACCGGGGCGCCGCTATCGCCTTGGTGTTCTTCGGATTCTATGCACTCCTGACGGGCTACCTCATTATCCGGTCCACGTTCCTCCCTCGGTTTCTGGGCGTGGTGTCGGTACTTGGCGGTCTGGGTTGGCTGAGCTTCCTGTATCTGCCGCTCGGATACCTTCTGTTCCCCTACATTGCAGCCCTCGGCCTCCTCGGGGCAGCATCGCTACTCCTGTGGCTCCTCGTATTCGGCGTGAACGAACAACGATGGCAGGAGCAGGCCAGTGCAGCGCGACAATGAGTATTCAAAGGAGCGGAAGAAATGCGATTGCCACTATTAGTTCTTCCCATTGCCGCCGGCACTTTGGGATTTTGTCGCAGTGTCTCTCCTCAAGGGTTCCCGCCGGCACGGCCTCGCCGGAAATGTATTTGTCATATCGATGCTCGGCCTCTCCGCAAGGGGCGTGTACCTGGCAGTCATGAAATCCCAACCGGGCAACATTCTGGGAGGTACTCTAACGTTTTACTTGGTGGCAACGGCATGGCTGACCGCCAGGCGCAGCGATGGGAAACCGGGTATTTTCGATTGGGGCGCGCTTCTGGTTGTCTTGGCGATCGGAGCTATCCAGGTGACCTATGGGTTAGAAGCCGCGACTGGTCAAACGGGTTGAAGTATGGATATTCGCCGGGTCCTTACTTCTTCATGGGGTCCGTGGCTCTGCTTGCTGCCACCGGAGACGTTCGCATGCTCGTGCGCGGCGGGATTTCTGGCACAGAACGTATCGCGCGGCATCTTTGGCGCATGTGCTTTGCGCGGTTCATCGCCGCAGCGTCCATATTCCTGGCCCGGCAACAAATATTCCCCGCTTTATTACGCAAGACAGGAGTACTTTTTCTCCTGAGTCTCCTGCCACTCATATTGATGATTTTCTGGCTAATCCGAGTTCGCTTTGCAAACGCGTTCAAACAGAACGCAATCGGTCGCATGCACGCTTGATCGAATCGCTCGCGTGAGCAGAAACTTCATTACTGTCGACTGAAACACAGCCGATCAGATGAATCCCTCGCTGCAAGAATCCAACAGACGTGGCGACACAAAGGTGGGCGAACTCTCTCCCGCCGTCCCTAAATAAATCTCTTTTATGCGTGCCATCAGCTTTTTCGATTGGCACGGGCCGCGACCACACGGTATCCTCTTCCGTTAGCCCAGCCCTAGCAGGTTCCCCGTCTGTCTGGGTTCTGCCTAAAATGGTTTGCCGGAATTCTTACGAAGACGAAGGAGACTCATGTCCAACGAACTGCGCAATTTCCTGGCACTATCCTATGATGAACTGGAAGTGATGAATTTGAAGGCGAAGGAGCAGCGCAGGAACCGCGTCGCCACTCACAAGATCCAGGAGGAGCGGCTGAAGTACCTGAACGACGAGAAACGGATCAAGGCAGTGACCGTGCTCTTCAGCGATCTCGAAGGCCGGCTGCACATGCTGGATTACGATAAAAAGTTTCTGCTCAAGAGCTGGGATAACCTGACGTTTGACGGTTCCTCGATTCGCGGCTTCACCGCGCAGCGCGAGAGCGATCTGCGCCTCGGCATTGACTGGGCGGCATTCTATTGGGGACCCTCCGACGTGTTTGGCTCGGGCAAGGTACTGGTCTTCGGCGACGTTATCGATAAAGGCGGAACGCCGTATGCCGCCGACATCCGCGGCGTGCTCAAGAGCTATGCTTCCGACCTGTACAAGAAGAAAGGCTACACCCTCAATGCCGCCAACGAGATTGAGGGCTTCCTGTTCAAGGGCGCTGACGCCGAGCGCAGCTACAACGAAACCGGCAAGTTTGAATACGTCAACACTGGCGGATATTATCACTCCCTGCCTGGCGATCCGCTGAGAACGTTCATCGATACCACGGCCGAAGTGCAGCGGTCCATGGGCTTTCAGAACGAAAAGGACCACCCTGAAGTTGCGCCCTCGCAGTTTGAAATCAACTACGGCTACGGCGAGGTGGTCGCGGCCGCCGACCAGATTCAGCTCTACAAATTGATTTGCCGCCAGGTGGCGACCAATATGGGACTGACGGCGTCTTTCCTGCCCAAGCCGGTTGTAGGCGTGAATGGCAGCGGCATGCACACCAACGTTTCCATCAGCTCAAACGGCAAGAATCTTTTCTGGGACGCGAAGGGCGAAGAAAAGCTGAGCAAGATGGGCTGGGCATTTCTCGACCGCATCCTCACCCATGGCAACGACATTTGCCTGCTGCTCAATGCCAGCGTGAATGCTTATCGGCGTCTCGATCCGCACTTCGAAGCTCCGAATCAGCTCAAGGCGTCGCCGGTTGACCGGGGGTCGATGATCCGAATTCCGATCGGCAACGAGAAGAGCATGCGGGTAGAAGTGCGCTCCGTGGCCCCGGACGCGAATCCGTATCTGGTGATGTACTCGATATTCAAGACCGGCATCGATGGCGAAACTTCAAAGATCAAGAACCTTCGCCAGGCCGAGCGCTATTTGCCCGATAACATTTATGACGCCCTGGC
>JBAVAV010000750.1:0-2142 GCA_049585895.1 Candidatus Sulfotelmatobacter sp.
CGTGACTCCATGTACCGCTGCAATCGTGGTCAACGGAGCGGCATCGATGGCATTCAGCACCCGGTGAATCCTTTCCAGAAATTCGCGGACTCCCTTCACCGCGCCCGCTTTTTCCATCCCCTGCGAGCGCTGATAGAGTTCGCGCAAGTCCGCACCCGCACAGAACCCGGGTTTCATCTCGCTGTAGATAATGAGCACATGCGCTTCCCGCTGCAGGCCCTCCAGCGCTTTTACGAATTTCTCCAGCTCCTCCAGCGACAGCGATCCCAGCTCGTTACAAGGTTCCCGATGCAGCGCCAGCTCAATGACGCCGCTCTTCAGCCCCCACGATAATGCTTGCCCTCGGAAGTCTTTCACGTTCCTCGCTGCGCCGTTGCCCGTCTGCATCAATATCCTGCCGATCTGCACTAGCCCGCCTGCTTCACCCGATACATCTCTTCGATCTCGTTCTTCATGTGCGCAGCGATGACATCACGCTTGAGCTTGCCATTCACAGTTAGCATCCCATTCTCGATGGAAAATGCCTCTGGCCGCACAAAAAACATCCGCACCTGCTTGTAGTGAGGCCATTGCGGGTTCACAGCATCCAGAGAGGCCTTCACCTCTTCTTGTGGCACTGCTCCGGCCACAATTGCCGACAAATATCCACGTCCATTCCCCACCACCACCACCTGCTGCGCTCCCGGCAAGCTTTTCAAGATCGCATCTTCTATCGGCTCCGGTGCAATCTTGTGCCCGGAACCCAGCACAATCAGATTCTTGATTCGCCCCGCGATCCGCCAGTTCCCTGCCGCATTCACTTCGCCCTGATCGCCGGTATGAAACCATCCCTCGCGCAACGCCTCCATTGTCTGCGTAGGACGGTTCCAGTAACCGGGAAAAATGTTCGGCCCGCGGACTACGATTTCGTCATTCTCTCCCAGCTTCATCTCCATACCCGGAATCGCCGGCCCCACGCGCCCGATCTCCACACGGTTCGGATCGTCCATGGTGCAGATCGCGGTCGTCTCGGTCAGCCCATAGACTTGCAACACCCGAATCCCCAACATCAGGAACCAGAGCTGCGTTTCAGGATTCAGCGGGGCCGATCCGCAGATCAGCGCCTTCAGGTTTCCCCCGATCATCTTCTTCCGGATGGTCGGAAATACCATCGTGTTTGCCAGCCAAAGCCAAAGGCCGTCGCCCGCACTCTTCTGATTCTCCTGCTTGCGGGCCCAGGCTGCTTTTGCCCGCGAGTAAATCGCCAGCGCCGCACCCCCCGTCTGCCAAAGTTGCTCATCCACCGCCCGCCGCATGCGCTCCAGTAATTGCGGCACATTCAGAAAGTAATCGGGAGCCACCGTTCGCATGTCGCTCGCGATCTTCGTCAGATCCATGTTCAGCGTGACCAGGCTCCGCCGCTTCAGGAAGGTCAGCAGCGCAATCCACGACGCCGCAAAGGTGAACGGCAAATAATGAAAGACACGATCCTGCCCGGCCGAATCCGGCATCAATTGACTAAGCCGTTCCGCCGTACGCTCCAGCATGAAGCCCACATTCCTCGCGGTCAGAACCACGCCCTTGGCCTCACCCGACGTTCCCGAGGTGTAAATGATCGTTACCGGAGAATCAGCTGTCACTTGCACCCGCTCCAAATGTATGCCTTCCACTCCGGAAAAAATCTCGTCAAACAGAAACTGTGGCGGCGCCTCGGGCCACTGCTGCGTGATTGCATCCCGCAGCACAGCATCTCCGCAGCACACCATCGCGGGCGTCGAATCCTTCATCATCGCTATTAGTTCCGGGGGAGCCTGCCTTGAGTACAGCGGCACCACAATCAGCCCCTCGGCCATGATGGCCAGGTCCATCGCAACCCACCGAACGCTGTTCGCCGCCAGCAGCCCGCACCGGTCGCCGTGCTTCAATCCCTTGGACGCGAGAAACGTGCGCGCATTTCGCACCATCTCCAGTAGTTCGCCGCCGGTGACGCCTGTGACCTCGCCATCGCGAATCTCGGCGAGAATTCGCGTGTCCGCAGCCGCTTTCAGTTGCGAGAAAATCTCTTCGACAAATGGAATGACGTTATTCAACACAGGGATTGCATGACCGCAATCATAAAAGCAGCGTCAGATTCTTCTTCGCGACCTTTGCGCAGCCTTCGCG
>JBAVAV010000751.1:0-7168 GCA_049585895.1 Candidatus Sulfotelmatobacter sp.
TATCGCATCTATGAGCTTGAGATCGGCATGCCCGTGACGTTCGAACTGATCCGTAGCCGAGTCCATCCGGAAGACGTCAGTTTGATCGAGAAAATGAGGATGGTGGACGGGGCACGAGAGGACGGCCACGACTTTGAATGGAAGTACCGCTTGCTAATGCCGGACCGCTCGATCAAGTACATGCATGCTGTCGCTCATGCGACCCGGGACCGAGATGGTCAGTTGGAGTACATCGCCTCGGTTCAGGATGTCACGGCACGCAAACTGGCGGAAGAGGCACGCGATAAGGCTCAATCGGAACTCGCAAATGTGGCCAGGGTAGTGAGCCTCGGAGCGCTGACAGCGTCTATCGCCCACGAAGTCAACCAGCCGCTGTCCGGCATCATCACGAACGCCAGCGCCTGTTTGCGGATGCTGGCGACTGATCCTCCCCAAGTCGAGGGTGCTCGCGAAACCGCCCGGCGTACAATTCGCGATGGCAACCGTATGTCCGACGTGATCACCCGATTGCGCGCGCTCTTTGGTAAAAAAGAACCCACGATCGAATCTGTGAACTTGAATGAGGCTGTTCTGGAGGTAATTGCCCTATCCATGGTGGAACTTCAGAAGAATCGGGTAATGCTGTGTCCCGAACTTGCCGACGAACTTCCGCCGATCCTAGGTGATCGTGTCCAGCTTCAGCAGGTCATACTGAACCTGCTCAGGAATGGCTCAGACGCCATGAGCACAGTCGAAGATCGTCCGAGACGACTCTTGATCAGAACCGAGAGGGACGAGGGTGGTCAGGTGCGTCTGACGGTGCAAGATGCGGGAGTCGGTTTTGAACCTCAAGCGGCAAACCGTCTGTTCGACGCGTTCTACACGACCAAGTGCGATGGCATGGGAATCGGGCTTGCTGTCAGCCGCTCCATTATCGAGAGGCATCACGGCCGTCTGTGGGGGACTCTGAACGATGGTCCAGGAGCCACATTTTCGTTCTCCATTCCTCGAACTCCCGAGGGCCCAGCGCAAGCCGACAGCATCCACAATCTTCAGGCGCCAGCCATAGCAGGCCCCGTACCGCATGAAGGCCACGCCAAACCTCATATTGCGGCAAAGCAATACCAAAGGACAATGGACGCCCTCTCCTGAAGAGGAGCATTGTGACAATGGAGTCCTGCTTCGAAAAGGAGCGCCATCGATAGCATACTTGTATCCGTAGTTGACGACGACGAATCCGTCCGTGAGTCATTACCTGATCTATTGAAGCAGTTCGGTTTTGCGGCCCGCGCGTTCTCGTCGGCGGAAGAGTTCCTCGCGTCTGATTGCGTCGCCCAGACCAGGTGCCTGCTCCTTGATGTTGCTATGCCTGGAATGACCGGGCCTGATCTTCAACGGGAACTGATACAAAGGCAACAAGTGATCCCGATCATCTTCATTACGGCAGATATGATCGTTCGCCAGCGGCTGATCGAACAGGGTGCGGTGGAATGCCTGTTCAAGCCATTCAGCGACACAACTCTGCTCGAGGCGGTTAATTCGGCACTTCACCCGAAGTGAGATTTCCGCAACGTGTTAATTGTGCGGAATAGAATGCGCCAAGTGCGGCATCGTCACAAGCACTACCGGAGACATCCAAGCGTAAGGGTGTACCAACCGCGATTGTCTTTCCATGCGCCTCTGATCGTAAAACCGACCTCTTCGAGCAGGTTACGAATGCGCCGGTCTGTAAACTTGTAACTATTTTCGGTGTGAATGGTTTCGCGTCGCATGAGGTGAACATCAAGGTCCGCGTGCTCGATGCTTACATGCTGCTCCTGCGTGTTCTCGAGGTGCATCTCGATCCGAGACTCTATAGAATTCCACAACGCGCGATGCCGGAAACAAGTGGCGTCAAAGTTGGCTCCTAGTTCTCTATTGAGGCGATGCAGGAGGTTTAAGTTGAACGCTGCGGTGATTCCATCGTTGTCGTCGTAAGCAGCAAGGAGCGTGCGTTCGTCTTTCACCATATCTGTACCGAGCAATAGTGCATCTCCGGTTTGCAATTGACTACACAGATTTCGCAAAATAAGTTCCGCTTCTTGAGGCGAGAAGTTGCCGATGCTCGTGCCGATATAGAGTGCGAGCGTAGTTCCGTCGAAGGATTCGAGCTGGAGCGGGTGGGTTACATAGTTCCGGACGATGGGCTGCAGGCGCACTTCCGGCAATGCGGATGCGATGTTCTGGCATGCCAACTCAAGAGCGTCGGGGCAGACATCAACCGGAACGTAGGCGACATTGTCCGAAACGCGCAAAGCAGATTCGAGCAGAATGCAGGTCTTGGAGGCCGTGCCGGCACCCAGCTCGACGAGGCGCAGCGGCAACGATCGGTCGCCGTGAACTGCAGCAATGATCGCATCTGCGTGTCCGGCCAGGATGGCTCTCTCTGTGCGGCTGGGGTAGTACTCGGGAAGTGTCGTAATGCGCTCGAAAAGCCGCGACCCCTCCGCATCGTAAAACATCCAGGGCGAGAGCGAGCGTGGCCGCTTGGAAACCTCACGAGAAACATGGACGGCTGACGACGCAGAGCGACTTGCCCGACAGCGTCTACGCATTTCCGAAGCAGCGTAAAGAACCACTGACCGATGCACAACATGTTCGTAATGCGGTCGCGCGTTTCGATCAAGTCGTCGCCGTCTCCGATGCCGATCGCGCTTTGGCGTTCGCCAACATCGAGAAAGCCGCAAGCTACTACGACGTGAACCTCGCGGAAACGTCGTGGCACGAACTGGGCATTCATCCTCAAAAGAACGCGGTGACCCGTTGAACGCATCGTGAGGTGAGGCAACTCTTTTGTGGAACGTCGCGTCACGCCGGTTCGCGTGGAAGGATGATTGTGAGAGTTATGCCAGGAGATAAATCCGTTCGATCCGGTTGGCGATGTGATAGTTGCGGCCAACTTGTGCCAGATCTGGAGGCAGGCTGGGTGGAGTGGGTTGCGGCAGAGGACACCAGGGGAAAACCAAAAGTAAGCCGTTTACGGTTAGTGCACCGTCGCAACACCAGCGCGAGATCGCCAGAGCCATTCGGATGTCGGTACAATCCGCGAGACGAATTCAGAAAAAACCGGGGCATCGTAGAGGGATTAGCTCTTGACCGGTTCGCGGGCCCCGACGGGCTTATGTTGCTGCTTTCGATGATTGCTGAACGGGAACTTCCACTGCAGGAACTGATCGAACTTGCCAAGCGTGTGCAGATCCCGGGTTACGAAGCAGCGTACGAACTGGTTGATGATGCCGTTGGCGAAGGAGTGATAGCGCCTTGCATCTCGTCAGGCTTTTACTTGCAGTGCGAGATCTGGGATGTGCTGGAGTGGGCGAAATGCCGAACTTCAGCGAAGACGAGCCCTGTTGAGCACCAGAATCGGTGCGTTTCGCACTGAATTACTTCGCTGCGCCCATTCCGGGGGCTTTCCAGTTTCGAATTTCTGGCGGGCGATGGCGGCGGCAAACTCCAGATTCGTTCATCTAACTGTTTGTTAGTCAGCGTTTGTCTACGTACATAAGGAGATCAAATATGAAAGCAGTCGTTGTCTACCAATATGGCGGTCCGGAAGTGCTGAAATTCGAAGACTATCCTGACCCAGTTCCGGGTCCCGGCGAGGTGCTGGTCCGAGTCGCCGCTGCGAGCGTGAATCCGATTGACTACAAGCGACGCGCCGGATTAACGAAGGATTTCTACCCCATGAAGTTCCCAGGGCTGATAGGCGTCGATATGGCTGGGACTGTCGTCAAGATTGGGCCGGGAGTGGAGGGCCTTTCCGTCGGCGACCAGGTGTTCGCGATGGCGGACAATACTTACGCCGAACTTTGTGTCGTGAAGGCGGCAGTCTTGGCGAAGGTCCCGAAGGGTCTCGACTTGATCCAGGCGGCGGCGTTGCCGCTGGTGACGACGACCGGCAACCAGCTGCTTTCCGCTACGGAAATCAAAGCCGGCCAGACGGTTTTGGTCGTAGGTGCCGTAGGAAATGTCGGGCGTTCCGCGGTATTCACTGCCAAGCAACGGGGGGCGACCGCGATTGCGGGGGTGTTAGAGACCCAGATGGATCTAGCGAAGACCATCGGCGCAGATCAGGCCGTCGCAACCGACGACGACACCGCGATCGCAAGTCTTGCGACGCTCGATGCGGTCGCGGATACGGTCGGCGGAAGAACCGCGGAGAAGCTGATCGCCAAGGTCAAGCCGGGAGGAGTCTATGCATCGGTTGTAGAGTTGCCGCGAAACGCCGCGAAATACCCGTCTGTAAAAATGGTGCACGTATTCTCGAAATTCGACAGGAAAACCCTCGAGTTCATGGCCGAAGCGGTGCGCGATGGCAAGCTGGTTATCCCAATTAGCCAGAAACTGGCACTGAGTGACGCGGCCAAGGCTCAAGCAGCGGCAGAAAAGGGCGGTATCGGGAAGATCCTGCTGGTGGCTTGACACTGTTGTGCGAATAGACGACACGAACGAAAATTAGGGAATGGGAAAGGGGCTGTGCGGAGTCAACCCTGCGTCGAAATCAAGTGGCGACAGGTGTGTGGAATGCCTAATCGGCTTTCGAGCGACTTCAAGGCGGGGAGGAATTGTCCGTGAAAGCAGTTAGGATTCATAGCTTCGGGCGGCCCGAGGTCGTGGTGGTTGAGGATGTGCCAACGCCGACGCCGGGCCCAAACGAAGTTCTGGTGCGCGTGATGGCAGCGGGCGTTGCTCCCTGGGACGCGATCATCCGTGAGGGCAAGAGCAAGGTTAGCCCACAACCTCCGCTCACCCTCGGTTCGGACTTCTCCGGTGTCGTCGAGGAGGTCGGCCCCGGCGTCACGGGATTCGCGCAGACCGACGAAGTCTATGGCGTCACCAATCCGCAGTTCTGTGGCGCCCAGGCCGAGTTCGCCGTGGCCTCGTCCGGGATGGTCGGCCGCAAGCCGCAGTCGCTGAATCACGTAGAAGCAGCATCAGCTCCCGTCATTGCCGTAACCGCCTGGCAGATGCTGTTCCAGTATGCACAGGTGGTGCGCGGACAAACGGTAATGGTCGTCGGAGCCGCGGGGAACGTCGGGGCCTACGCCGTACAAATGGCCGTAGACGCCGGAATCCGCGTCGTTGCCATCGCCCACCTCGCCGACGAAGACCTGCTCCGATCATTGGGTGTGAGATCCATCATCGACTCTAGCAAGCCTGCATTCGAGCAGGACCTCCCACAGGTGGATGCAATCCTCGACACGGTCGGGGGCAGTACGTTTCAACGCTGCGTCGCTGCGCTGAAACCCGGAGGCAGACTCGTCACCTCGGTCTCGACGCAGCCGCTCCCAACAGGGGCGATTTTCTTCTACGCTGAGGTGACCACCGCGCGCCTGCAGACACTCAAAAGATTATTTGACGCGGGCAGAATCACAGCGCGTGCGGGCTCAATCCTGCCGCTTTCGGATGCGCGCCAGGCGCAACGCATGCTTGCGGGCGCACCACACAAGCCCGGCAAGATCGTACTGCAGATACCAGTAGCAAAACCTAGCTGCGCGGCTAGTGTGAAACGCGGCTGCACCTTGAGCGAACCGTAGAATAGATGAATCCTATGGTCGCGTTGCCTGGACCTATGAGTCGGATAAGAATCTAACTCTAGCAACAAGCGTTTCGTCGATCGATCAGCTCAGTAATTGGCTGGCGAGCCAGGAATCGAGACTGAACTTTCCTGGACCAGAGAAGATCAGCCACATAAAGAAGAGCACGTATAGGACTTCCGGAAGGTAAAGGAAATCGTCGAGCCAGTTAAGTGGCGAAAGTCCTTTAGGCAGGGTTGAAACCGCGCTGGTGAGGGTGGCGACTGTCATATCGATCAGTAAAGCCACGCAGGCGGCGCTCGAAAGAAATCCCACGGTCAACAAGGAGCCGCAAACGAACTCGACGCCCGCGACGAAATAAGCCAGTTGCCGGGGAAACGGGGCTTGGGCCTTAACGAGCGCGTCGTAAACAGGTTTCGTGCCGCCGGCGACAAACAATTTGTTAGCCCCGCAGATGGCGAAGAACAGCCCGATCGAAACTCGTATCAGCAGGATGGCATATTGTTCCAAGTCACTGCTACCCTGCAGCGAAAACTGGACCAACCGTTTCCAATCCATCACTCGTTCCTCCCACCCAAGGGAAACGCTGTAACGATACCCGATGTCACTACCCGCAACAGCTATGCGGCAAGGTCCACGATTATGTCAACCCGCTCGCCATTCAAATAAACGCTCCCGTCGTTTGCAAGTACAAAGACCAGCGCCTTCGGCCGTTCCGAGAGTGTTCTCGCCTCAATCCAATCGGCCATGTAATAGTCGACCTCCGGACCGAATCCTTCTTCCCGATTAGATAAAACTCGGGTTACGACCGCCTTCTGTCTAAGCTCTTTATCTGCACTTATCGCGAACTCGAATTGCTGGCCGATCTTGATCTCTGATTTCATGCCTATCATCCTTTCCGCTTTGCAGTCGAGGAGACGAACACTCCACTCCAAAACCGGACAAACCGGGGACAGAAGGAGTTGACTAATCTTCATTGCCGAAAATGGGACAGGTCCCGTCTGTCCCCGGTGTCCCTCCGATTCTTATGCCGCGGAAACCACCTTCTTCTTCTCACTGAGGGCCGGCAGAAGAAGTTTCAGAAGCGCTTGATCAGAGAACGGGTTCTGACCTGAGATCAGCTCGCGATCTTGCAGGACGTAGCTCCCCCAAGGCGCGACCACACTTACCTCCCCTCCCGCCGTTTGCAAGGCGAAGTCCGGGTAGAACCGAACCTTGCCGCCGATCTCAAGCGGCTCCCGCTGCTGCTCTTCCGCGGTCGAAAAAATAGTCATCTTATATCCAGCATAGATCCAGCCTTGAGCCTTTGCGTGTGCTCCAGCGGCATCGCCTGCCGCCAGCGCGGCGACAAACTCCTTCGAATTCGGAAGCGCCGATAGCAGCGAAATCGGGCCATGGCAGAGCACGGCCGTAGGCTTGGATGTTTCATGAAAGTGCCTAAACACGGTGCCAGCGTCGGGATCATCGAGAAGATCGATCATCGGGCCATGACCGCCCGGGACGAAAACAGCGTCATATTGATCCAGGCCCGATGCGATGACATCCGCGATGCGGGTTGGATCTCTGAGCCCAGCCAGGCCGTCGCGGAATAACATATAGTCCTGAAGCTTGGC